>JAICSG010000078.1 GCA_025937035.1 Thermoanaerobaculia bacterium
CCAGCGGCTGGACCAGACCGCCGAGAGCCAGAAGCTCCTCGAAGGGCTGACGGCGGAGAAGGAGCCGACCTGGGTCACCCCGCTCGCCTATCAGGAGCTCGCCCGCCTCGCCAGCGACCGGGGCAAGGGCTCGGAGGCGGAGAAGGTGCTGCGCCAGGCCCTCGAGCGCTTCCCCGACGACCTCCGGCTGCGCATCCAGCTCGCCGCGATGCTCGACCGCCGCGGCGCCCCGGGGGAGGCCACGGCGATGATCGAGAAGGCCCTCGAGGCATCGTCCGGCGCCGGCGCCAAGCCCACCGGCGAGGTCGCCAGCTCCCGCTATCTCTACAACGCCGTGCGCGCCGATGAGTTCGCCCAGACCCGGAGCTATCTCGACGAGAACGCCAAGTCGCGGCTCCAGATGCTGGCCCAGGCCCTCAGCGCGCCGCCGGCCGACGCCCAGACGGGCACGGGGGTGGCCCGATGAAGGGTTTGAGATCGGTGCTGGCGGGGCTCGGCGGGCTGCTGCTCGCGGGCGCGGCGCTCGCCCAGGTCGCGGTGCGCATCCAGAGCCCGACGGCGGATCAGCCGGTCTTCGGGCCCACGGAGGTGAGCGTCGGCGTCGCCGCGGGCGAGAAGGTGGACCGGGTCGAGCTGTTCGTCAACGGCAAGCTGATGGGCACGGCCCAGAAGCCCCCCTACCGGTTCAACGTCGACATGGGGGACGACAACATCCGGCGGGAGCTCCGGGCCGTGGTCCACACCGCCTCCGGCGCCACCGGCTCGGACGTGGTGGTGACGGTGCCCGTGCAGATCTCCGACGAGCTCAACCTCAAGCTGCGGGCCCTGTTCGTCAGCGTGGTCCACGACGGGCAGAAGAACCTGGCCCTCGGCCAGGACGACTTCCAGATCCTCGACAACGGGGTGCCGCAGCAGATCGTCACCTTCGGCCGCGACGAGCTGCCGCTGACCGCCGTCCTGCTGCTCGACACCAGCGAGAGCATGGGGGAGAAGCTGGACGCCGTGCGCCGAGGGACCCGGGCCTTCCTCGACGGCATGAAGCCCTCCGACGAGGCGATGCTCGCCCTCTTCTCGGACCGCCTGCTGCGCTTCACCCCCTTCACCTCCGACAAGAAGACGCTCGACTCCGTGATCGCCAGCACCCAGGCGGCCGGCGGCACGGCGGTCAACGACTTCCTCTACCTCTCCCTCAAGCTCCTCGACTCCCGGCAGGGGCAGCGGGTGGTGGTGCTCTTCTCCGACGGCTCGGACGTCCACAGCGTCCTGCCCGCCGCGGACGTGCTCTGGAAGGCCCGCGCCGGCCAGTCGCTGATCTACTGGATCCAGCTCGGCGGCAAGCACCAGTCGTTCACCTCCGCCTGGCGGGGCTTCAAGGAGAACGACCGCGAGTACACCGAGCTGGAGAAGGCGGTCCGGGAGAGCGGCGGCCGGGTCCTCGCGATCAACCGCATCGAGGATCTGGAGGGCGCCTTCCGCAACATCCTCCAGGAGCTGCGCCAGCAGTACGCCCTCGGCTACTACCCCACCAACGCCAAGGGGGACGGGAGCTGGCACAAGGTTCAGGTGAACCTGAAGAGCGGCGGCGGCCGGGTGCATACGCGCGAGGGGTACGCGGATTATTGAGGCGCGGCCCCGCCCGGGCATGAATGCCCGGGCTACGAAGGAACCAAAAAGCCGGCTGAAGCCGGCTCTAAAGACAGACCTTTCTTCGAGAGCCGGGTTCACCCGGCTTTTCGTTTGAAACGTAGCCCGGGCATTCATGCCCGGGCGGGGGCTTGACCCTCACGCTACGTGAGGCTCTATCGTTCCTTTCATGGCCGGATGGACCGGCCGGAAAGGAGATCGACGGATGCGGCCCCCGCCTTGGAAGGTGGGCGAGCTGGCCAAGCGGACCGGAGTGTCCGTGCGGGCGCTCCACCACTACGACGAGATCGGCCTGCTCTCGCCCTCCCACCGCTCGCAGGCCGGCTACCGGCTGTACACCGAGATCGACGTGGCGCGGCTGCAGCAGATCCGCTCGTTGCGGGCCCTCGGGTTCTCCCTGGAGGAGGCCCGGGATTTCCTGAAACGTCCGGAGGTCACGCCCGACCGCGTGCTGCGGCTCCACATCGCGCATCTCAAGGAGCAGATCGCGGCCCAGCAGAGCCTGGCCGACCGCCTGGAGCAGGTGGCGCGGCGCTGGCGGTCGGACGAGAACGTACCCACGGAGGAGTTCCTCCAGATCATCGAGGTGACGAACATGATCGGCAAGTACTACACGCCGGAGCAGATGGAGCAGATGAAGCAGAGGCGCGAGATGCTGGGCGAGGACCACATCCGGCAGGCCGAGGCCGAGTGGCCGGAGCTGATCGCCAAGGTCCAGGCCGAGATGGACCGCGGGACCGATCCCGCCGACGAGCGGGTCCAGGCCCTCGCCCGCCGCTGGAAGGAGCTGGTGGAGGAATTCACCGGCGGCGACCCCGGCATCGCGAAGTCGGTCGGCCGGATGTGGCAGGAGGAGACCACCATCCATGGGATGGACACCGGCAACATGCGGAGCCTGATGGGGTATGTCCAGAAGGCTTGGGCCGCGGGGAAGGGATAGGCCCTCAGAGCGCCGGTGCCCTCTCCCCGTCCTGCCCTCCGAAGCCTCACCCTCGATCCCTCTTCACAAGTGGAGAGGGGTCAGGGAGTGAGGGCTCGAAGGGCAGGACGCCCCGGGAGGCGACGACCGGTGCGAAATCACACCTCTCGGCCCCCGCTCTTCGCGAGAGATTCACCCACCGGATGAGCCGGCGATCTTCCTCTCGCGTGACCCCCTCACGTCCGCCCCGGACGGCTCTGGTAGGATTCTCTTCCATGCCGTCCTGGCGGAATCTCTGGACCAGCCTGCTGGCGGCGCTCCTGCTGCTGGGCGCCGTGGATCTGCACGCGCCCGGAGAAGGGCTCGACCCTCTGGGCCATCTCCACGAGGGGAGCTACTCCGCCAGCGCGCGGCACCCCGGCCAGCCCGCCCACTTCGAGCCGTCCAGCGACGCGCAGCGCCCCGTCTGCGCGCTCTGCCTCCATCTCCTGCGCACGAGCGGCGTCCATCTGCTCGCCGCCCGGGGCCTGGAGCCGCTGGCCCTCCGGGCCGCCAGGCTCGAGGATCTCGCGCCGTCCAGCCTCCAGGGTGTCCGGAGCCTGAGCGGTGCCCGCGCCCCGCCGTCCGTCTGACCTCCCGTTCCCTTCGCGGATTCAAAACGAAAACGTCCTCTCCGGCCGGACATCCCGGCGGGGAGAGAGCTACCGCGTTTGGAGGTCCGATGAACGTACGACGCAGAATTTCGCGCGGAGGGCTCGCCGCTCTCCTCGCGCTGGCCCTGCCGGCCGTCCTCTGGGGAGGCCAGGTCCGCGGCAAGGTCCTGGGCCCGGGCGACGACCCGTTGCCCGGGGTGACCCTGACCCTCGCCAACGACCTCACCGGCTCGTCGCAGCAGACCGTCTCCGGCGCCGACGGCGGGTTCTTCTTCTACAACGTGCCCGAGAACCCCTATCACCTGCGGGCCTCGCTGGAGGGCTTCGCCGACTACCACGCCGACCTCGAGGTGCATGGCAACGTGCCCGTCGAGCACACCGTGCGCCTGACCGCTCAATTTACCGGCTCGACCACGGTCACCGCGGAGAAGGAGACCGTGGCCCTGGAAACCGGGGAATCCTCGACCCACACCGACGTCGACAAGTCGCTGGTGCGCCGCTTCGCCGCGCCGGTGGCCTCGCGGGCGTTCGAGTCGATCATCCTCTCCTCGCCCGGGTTCAGCCAGGACGAGAACGGCCGCTATCACTTCCAGGGAGGCCATTCCCAGCAGCTCCTGGTGATCGATGGCCAGCCGATCGGCGACCAGGTGGGGGTCACCTTCTCCAACTCGCTCAACCCGGCGATCGCCGAGGGGATCGAGATCGTCACCGGCGGCGTCCCGGCCGAGTACGGCGAGAAGGCCAACGGCGTGATCAACCTGACCACCCGCTCGGCGCTGGGCCACGCCGGCTTTCATGGGGACGCCGGAGTCGGCGCGGCGCGGTTCTCGACCCTGGAAGGCTCGGCCGCGGCGGGCTGGGGCGGTCCCCGGTCCGGGCTCTTCCTCGATCTCGACGCCTCGCGGTCCGACCGGTTCCTCGATCCGGTCTCCTTCGACAACTTCCACAACCACGGCGCCACCCGCCGGATCTTCGGCCGCTATGACCTTCTTTCCACCTCGGAGGCCGATTCCTTCCGGCTCACCGGCAACGCCGGCAAGACCGACCGCGACGTGACCAACCTTCCGTCACAGGAGGCGGCCGGGCAGAACCAGCGGGTCTCCACCCAGGACTGGAACCTGAGCCTCGGCTACCAGCACGTCGCCGCCGCCGGCCGGGTCTTTGACGCCCAGATCTACGGCCGCGACAACAAGCTGACGCTGCTCGGCTCGCCCAACGACACGCCGGTGACCGCGGACCAGAACCGGTCGCTCGCCAATGAGGGGGGGAACCTCTCCTTCTCGTGGCTGAGGGGGGACAACGAGATCAAGGCGGGAGCCCAGGCCAAGCGCTTTCCGATCCGCGAGTCCTTCCGCTTCGGCATCACCGATCCCGGGCTCAACGATCCGGAGTCGGAGGGCTACAACCCCAACGTGGCCCCGTACGACCTGACGCGGGGAGGATCCCTGTTCGACTTCAATGCCGAGCGCACGGGCCAGTACTCCGCGGGCTATGTCCAGGACACGCTGCGGCTGCACGACCTGACGATCAACGCCGGCGTGCGTTACGATCACAACAAGCTTTTCGAGACGGAGAGCCTGTTCCAGCCCCGCATCGGCGTGGCCTACTTCCTCCAGGCCACCAACACGGTCCTCCGTGCCTCGTACGACCGGATGCTCATCACTCCGGAGTACGAGAACATCCTGCTCTCCTCGTCGGCCGCGGCGGCGGCGCTCGTACCGCCGGAGCTCCAGGGCAACAGCCAGCTCGGCGGCGGCCAGCTCTTCAACCTCTCCGAGCGGCACGAGGCCTACAACGCCGGTATCCAGCAGGGGCTCGGCCGCGCCCTGCGGCTCGACCTCTCCTGGTGGAGGCGGACGGTGGTGAACGCCGCCGACCAGGACCAGCTCTTCAATACCGGCGTCGTCTTCCCGCTCAACTTCAAGGGCGCCGACCTCAGCGGCTGGAACGCGCGGCTTGACGGCGGGCCGTGGCACGGCCTGCGCGGTTATCTCTCGCTCGGTCACGTGAAAGCGCTGTATCAGAACCCCTTCGTCGGCGGCCTGTTCCTCGACGCCAGCGCGGCCGACACCCTCGCCGGCGGCTCGTTCGTCATCGATCACGACCAGGACCTTCAGGAGCAACTCGGCCTGTTCTGGGATATCCCGAGCACCGGCTACTGGGTCGGGGTGACGCAGCGCTACGACTCAGGGTTGGTGACCGACGCGGGCACCGTCGAGGACGTCCTGGCGAGCCCGGACACCGCCTACGCGGCCCCCTACATCCGTTTCAACACCGACCCGCAGCGCATCAAGCCGCGCGACGTCTGGAGCTTCTCCATCGGTGCCCGGCTCCAGCAGTACGGGCTGCCCTTCGAGGTGCAGCTCGACCTGCTGAACGCTTTCGACGAGAAGGGCCTTTACAACTTCCAGTCGGTCTTCGGCGGCACCCACGTCATTCCGCCGCGCGCGGTGGCGGGCCGCATCCGCTACGTCTTCTGACCGTGAGGAGCGAAGCCATGGCGAGCCCGCATCATCGTTACAAGGCCGGCGAGAGGATCCTGCTCGGCCCCGAGAGCGTCCTGGAGGTGGTCTCTGGAGCCGTCGCCCTGACGGTCCTTCATGAGGACGGGGCCGAGGTCCTCCTGGGGCTCCTCGGCCCCGGGCAGGTGCTGGTGGGCCACCCCCAAGAGACCTCCTGTCTTCAGCTCTACGCCCTCGGCACGGCGACGGTGTGGGTGCAGCCCTGGTCCAAAGCCGTCCTGCAACCGGGCTTCGCCGACCGGCTGCGGGACCGGCTGCGAAGCCTGGAGGCCTGGGCGGCGATGCAGGCCCGGCCCAGTCTCGAGCGGCGGCTCCTCGGCATCCTGGGGCTCCTGGCCGGGCAGTTCGGCCGGCCGGCCAGCCAGGGGGTGGAGATCGAGGTGGGGATCACCCACCACCAACTGGCGTCGGCCGTGGGGGCGACCCGCTCCACCGTCACCCGCCTGCTCGGCCGCCTGCGCCGGCGCGGCCTGCTGATCGCCGTCCGGCACGGGCGCGGCGAGCGCTACTGCCTGCCCCCGCGGGAGGGTGCGGAAGACCCGGAAAGGTGCGAACCGGCACTGGTCGGCCGGCCCCTGATCCCTTAAATTAACAACCGGAGGCGAGCTTGCCACCTCGCCTCCGGCCATCAGCAGGCGGGAGCTCACCACAGCCTTCGGGCTTGCTCCCGCCTGTTTCTTTTGGCTACTGCACGTTGAGGGCGGTGTCGTCGATCACGAACGAGGTCTGCAGCGAGGAGTCTTCCACGCCCAGGAAGTAGACGCGGATCGTCTGCCCCTTGAACGAGGTCACGTCGAAGCTCTTCTGCGAGAAGCCCGTCGCGTGGTTCAGGTTGGAGTAGGTGGCGAGCGTCGACAGCACCGTGTTCGACGTGTTGCGGATCTGCACCTTGAGGGTGTCGAAGGCCGTCGTGGTGGTGGTCTCCGCCGTGTCGATGTGCAGCCAGAAGGTGAGCGTCGCCGACGTCACGGTCGACGGGATGGCCACGTCCTGGTAGACCGAGTCGGTGTGGGTGGTGCCGTAACCGTCGAGCCACGCCTTCCACGATCCGGAATGCGCCGCCTCACCGGTCGAGTTGTCGATCACTCCCGAGGTGGGCACCCAGGGCGCCGGGCTCGCCGAGCCGTTCTCGAAGCCCGGATTGCCGAGGAGCTGCGACGAGGAGCCGGTAGTGACGGTCAGGGTGACCGTGGCCGTGTGGGTGGTGGTGCCGCCGGTGCCGGTGACCGTGATCGTATAAGTCCCCGCGGTGGTGGTCGAGCCGACGGTGATCGTCATCGTCGAGCTGCCCGTGCCGGGTGCCGCGATCGGGTTGGGGCTGAAGCCGACGGTGACCCCGGAGGGCTGACCGGAAGCCGAGAGCGAGATGGAGTTGTTGAAGCCGTTGAGGGCGGTCGTCGAAATCGTCGACGTGCCGGCGTTCCCCCGCACGACCGAGAGGGCGGACGGGGAGGCCGAGAGCGAGAAGTCGGGGGTGGCCACGGAGCCGTCGGCGATCGCGGCGGACCAGATCTCCTCGGAGGCGCCGTTCCGGCGGTCGGTCCAGGAGGGGAAGAAGGTGCCGTTGAAGCCGGACAGCGAGTTGTAGTCGCCATACTGGTTGCCGGAATCGGCGCCGGTAGTGGTCTCGTTGGTCGAGGCGGTCGTCACCTTGAACGGCGTGCTCCAGGTCACGCCGTCGTCCGTGGACGACTGGTAGTAGACGTTGGTCGACTTGCGCGTCGAGTCGCCGACCGTGTCGTAATACATGATGGCGATCTTGCCGTTGGTCTCGTCCACCGCCATCCACTGGTTGAACTGGTCGTTGAGGCCGGACTGGTTGTTGATCTTGACCGGCGCCGACCAGGTCGCGCCGCCGTCGGTCGAGCGGGCGAAGAAGACCCGGCTCTTGCACGTCGACGAGGCGCTGGTCCCCGGGCCGCCGCCGCTCGTGCAGCCGGTGTCGCCCGAGAGGTCGGTCCAGGAGGCGTAGACGTTGTTCTTGGTCGAGGTCCGGTAGGCGCCGCCGCTGATGTAGACCAGGACCTGGCGGCTGGCGTCCGCGGGAATGGCGTACTGGAACGAGGCGAAGCTCGTGGCGATGCGCACCGGCGTGCCGAACGAGACGCCGCCGTTGGTCGACTTGACCACGTTGAGGCGGCGGCTGCCGGAGTCGGGGAAGAAGCCGAAGACGTCGCCGGCGCTATTGGTCTTGATGTCGTCGCCGATCGCCGTGCCGGTGGTCTCCGAGCCGCTCACCCGGACGGGCGTCTGCCACGAGCCGGCCGGCCCGGTGCGCCGCGCCACCTCGGCCGGAGCCCCCGCGTGCCAGATGGCGTAGATGGTGTCCTTGAACGGCGAGGTGGCCGAGTGATCCACCCAGATCATCTGCTTGTCGTTGTTGGTCAGGCTGCCGGAGAACGTGGCGTCGAAGGTCCAGGTCGCCCCACCGTCCGTGGACTTGTAGGAGCGCATGTTCAAAACGGTGCCCGCGGAGTTGATGCCGATCGTGGTCGACCAGGCGGTGCCGTCCGACGTCCAGTCGACGGTCGGGTCCGACTGGAAGGAGTCGCCGGTCACCAGCGGGAGCAACGTCTGCCCCCAGGAGGCGCCGCCGTTCGAGGAGAAGAACATCGCCTGGCGGCCGGTCGAGCTGATGTTGTTCGAGGCGCCGATGATCTTCTGGGGATTCTGATAGTTGACCCGGATGTCCGACTCGCTGCGCGGCGACGTCTGGGCGCCGGAGATGCGCGCCTCGCCGCTCTCGGTGACCTTCTCCGGGGGCCCGCTGGGCGTGAGCCGGCCCGGCCGGAGATCCTGGTGCGTCGTCATCCACTCCCACACCTCATGCAGCACGAGAGGATAGCCGCCCGTCGGATCGGCCGGCGAGAAGCGGTCGTTGGGATGGTTCTTGCGGTAGAGGACCCGCAGCCAGAGCGGAATCCGCAGGTGGTCGTTGGCCTCCTGGGGATTCAGCATGCTGAAATCCTGGTTTTGAAGGATCAGGTGCTCGAGCGCCGATCCCGCCTGCACCCGGCTCTTCTCGAGCTGCTCCTGAACCGTCGGCCACTGCAGGCGCTCCGCCGCCAGCGCCCACGAAGCGGACAGCAATCCGGCGAGAAGCAAGCCTGCGGCCACAATGGAAAACTTTCTCCTACTGAAACCTCGGTGCATCATTTCTCCTCCTTGTTCAGGGAAAATCCCCTGGCAACCAATCCGCTTTAAATAAAACGAAAAAGACGCATACAGCAGGCGAGGAGCCCACGAGGGGCTATAACAGTCAGAGTGCCCGAGAGCCCTGAATGCGAGCCCGAAAAGCTCGACATAACAACGAGATATGAGCCTGCCAGTTGCTTAGAATCAAGTGGGTAAAAAGGAGGACCAGCCCACGCTCTTCAACCCAGAGCGCAGGCTCTCGCGGATACGCCAAGGGTAGAGGAATGCCTGGGGAGGGAACGGTGCGAAATCGCACCCTTCCTGATTGCCGCCGCCTATACCAATCCCGCCTTCCGCGCCCGCCGCAACACCTCGCCCCCAAGATGGCCGTAGGCCGCGGCGCCAGTCGACCAGCTCTCGGTGTCGAAGATGGGGCGCCCCTGGGCGGGCGCCTCGGCGAGACGGACGTTGATCGGGATCTCGGTGCGGAACACCTGCGAGCCGTACTCCTTCCGCACGGCGGCCACCACCTCGTCCGTCACCTGGGTGCGGTGGTCCACCATGGTGAGGAGGATGCCGAGAAGCTCGGTTTTGCGGCCGACGCGGTCGCGCGACTCCTCCACGAGGGCGAGGAAGCCCGCCAGGGCCTCGGTGTCCAGCCGGTGGGGGGCCACCGGCACGATGAAGGCCTCGGCGGCGGCGAGGGCGTTGATCGTCAGGATCGAGAGCCCGGGCGGGCTGTCCATCACGATCACGTCGTAGCGGCGGCGGACGGAGCCCAGGGCCTTCTTGAGGAGCTTCTCCGGCTCCTGCTTGCGGGCGAGGGTCATCTCCATACCGGCCAGCCGCAGGGAGCCCGGGAGGAGGTGGAGCCCCGGCACGGAGGTCTCCTGCACCGCCTCGGCGGCCTCGGCCTTGCCCATGATCACCTCGGCCGTGGAGACCTCCGCCTGGTCGCGGCCGACCCCCAGCGAGAAGGTCGCCGAGGCCTGCGGGTCCAGGTCGACCAGCAGCGCCGAAAGCCCGGTACGGGCGAACGCCGCCGCCAGATTGACCGCCGTCGTCGTCTTCCCCACGCCCCCCTTCAGGTTGGCCAGAGCCAGTCGCATGCGTTTCCTCCTCCTCGATGGGTCCTGCCCTTTCCGGCGGAGACAGCAGCCGTGCTCACAGATGCAACGCGGGGTCATTCTAGCAGGCGGGCTCGCCGCCCCTGACGGAGGGTCTGAAAGCCTGTGAGAACGGTCGCCACCCACGGCGGAAGGCTCGCCGGGGTAAAAAGGTAAGCCGCCACCCTCGGCGAAAGGCCCGCCGCACGAAACAGATGGCCCGCCGCCCCCGAGGGAAGGCCCGCCGGGGTGATGGGTTGAGCCGCCGCCTCCGGCGGAAGGCTTGCCGCGGTAAGAAGTTGTCTCGCCACCCCCGGCGAAAGACCCGCCGCGGAAAATTATTGAGCCGCCACCCGCGGCGGAAGGCTGGCCGTGGTCATTTCTGGAGCCGCCGGCCCCGGCGGGAGCTTTTCCGGACAAAACGCGGGGGATGTGTATAGCCTATATCGATTGGGTA
>JAICSG010000511.1 GCA_025937035.1 Thermoanaerobaculia bacterium
GCACTCCCGAGGCGATGCGGAGCGGGACCGCCAGGATCGAGCCCGGCGCGTAGACCTCGGCGCTGTCCTCGGGCGAGGGGTGGATTACAACGCCGAGGCTCTCTGAGCCGGGCGGCGCTCCGAAGAGGTGAAGGATGGCCCCCGGCAACGCGGCGTGCACGGCGGGCCAGACCTCGGCGGCGAACCAGACGGTCGACTCCTCGTTGGGGAGCCACCCCCGGCTGCCGAAGACCGTCACCGCCGGCTCCCCCGCCAGTGGCCCCCTACCCGGCGGCAGATCCGGGAACGCCGCCCGGACCACCTCCACCCGTCCCTTGCCCCAGGCGAGCTCACGCAGGCGGGCGGCGTCTTCCTGAGTCAACGCCAGGGTGCCGGCGGCGCGGCGGACCCCGTTCCCCTCCCAGACGGCCAGCTTCCGGGCCTCGCGGCGGAGCAGGAAGCCGCGCAACCCCCTCCCCCGCCGCGCCGTCTCCGCCCAGAGATCGCTCTCCACGTTCTGCGCCCGCAGCACCACCGGAATCCCACCGGCGAAGGCGGGCTCGGCCTGCGGCAGGGCCTGGAGCTGCTCGGCGTGGACGACGTCGAAGCGCTCCGCCGCCAGCCGGCGCTCCACCTCGCGGCGGACGGCGGGGAGGGTGTGGCGGGCGATCGAGAGCGGCGCGCCACCCGAGCGGAGCAGGGCGGCGGGCGGCGGCAGGGGGGCCGCCGGGACCAGGGCGGGGGTACAGAAGGGGGCGAGCTCGCGGGCGACCTCGGCGAGATCGAAGCGCGCGGGATCGACCGGCGCCACCAGGGTCAGGCGGCAGCCGGCGGCGGCGAGCGCCTGGAGGGTGTTGAGGAGCAGGAAGCGCCCGCCGTCGACCGCCGGCCAGGGGGCTTTGGTGGCGATGGCGAGGACTTTAAGAGATTTCATGGAATCTTGAAATGGCCGAAAAGGGGGTCCGCAAACCCTTATGGTTCTAGGACGAATAAGTTTCGGGGGTCATTTTACGTCTTCTGAGGGTGATGCTAGCCCGAGCCACTGCAGCCACGCCATGGGGGATCGAAGCACGCCCCGTCCAGGTCGAGGTCGACGTCCACAAGGGACTCCCGCAGGTTCAGATCGTAGGTCTTGCCGATGCCGCGGTCCGCGAGAGCCGCGAGCGGGTGCGGGCCGCGATCAAGAACTGCGGCTTCGACCTGGAACCCACGTCCATCATCATCAATCTCGCGCCGGCCGACCTCCGCAAGGAGGGGAATCATCTGGACCTCGCCATCGCCCTGGCGATGCTCGCCGCCTACGAGCAGATCCCGCAGGAGGCCCTCGCCGGCCGGCTGATCTGCGGGGAGCTGGGGCTCGACGGGGCCGTCCGCTCCGTGCGGGGCGGGCTCGCCATCGCCGACCTCGGGCGCCGCCTGGAATGCCGGGAGGTGCTGCTGCCGGCGGCCAACGCGCCGGAGGCGGCGGCCCTGGAGGCGGTGCCCGTGCTGGGCCTCCGGAGCTTGGCCGAGGCCGTCCAGCACCTGCGGGGATTGGAGGAGATCCTCCCCGCTCCCGCGCCCCCCTTCTCCATCGGCCTGGAGGCCGGAGCGCCGGACCTCTCCGAGGTTCGGGGGCAGGAGATGGCGAAGAGGGCCCTGGAGGTGGCCGCGGCCGGCGGCCACAACCTCCTCTTCCTGGGCCCGCCGGGGTCGGGCAAGACGATGCTCGCCCGCCGGTTGCCCGGGATCCTGCCTCCCCTAAGCCTGGCGGAGTCGATCGCGGTCACCAAGATCCACTCCCTGGTGGCCGAGGAGCCGCCGGCCGGCCTCCTCCGCCTGAGGCCGTTCCGCAGCCCGCACACCGGCACCAGCACGGCCGGGATGATCGGCGGCGGCAGCAATCCCCGGCCGGGCGAGGCGAGCCTGGCCCACAACGGGGTCCTCTTCCTCGACGAGCTGCCGGAGTTCCGCCGGGACACCCTGGAGGCGCTCCGCCAGCCGCTCGAGGAGGGGACCGTCAGCGTGGTCCGCGCCGGCGCCCGGCTCCTTTTCCCGGCCCGGTTCTCTCTGTTGGCGGCGATGAATCCGTGCCCGTGCGGCCATCTGGGAGACCCGAGATACGTGTGCAGATGTCCGCCGCCGCTGATCGAGCGCTACCGGGGGCGGGTCTCCGGGCCCTTGCTCGACCGCATCGACCTTCATGTGGAGGTGCCGGCGGTGAGCCTGGCCGAGCTCCGTTCCTCGGCGGGCGAGAGCACGGCGACGGTGGCGGCGCGGGTGGCCGCCGCGCGGGCCGTGCAGCTCGACCGCTTCGGCCCGCAGACCACGACCCCCACCAACTCCGCCATGGGCCCCGAGCAGCTCCGCCGCTTCTGCGCCGTGGACGCGGCCGCCCGGGGGCTGCTCGACACCGCCTTCGAGCGGCTGGGCCTCTCGGCGCGGGCCCTCGACCGGGTGCTCAAGGTGGCCCGCACCATCGCCGACCTCGCCGGGAGCGACGCCGTGCGCTCGTCCCATCTCGCCGAGGCGATCCAATACCGCAGCCTCGACCGGAGGGTGGCCCGATGAGCGATGAGACGAATCCGGGCACCGGGAAGGTCTTGACGTTCGTTAACAGGAAGGTTAACATGCGGCTCGTCCGGATCGCCCACGAGCGGTGGGAGGTCCTGGCGGTGGTGGACGACCGGGGACAGTGCCAGGTGCTCGATTTTCTGACGGGCTCAGGCCCTAGCGCGGCGCAACGTTCGATGCACCTGTTTCTCCGGCTCCGGTTGCCCGTCGAGGGTCCGCCCCGCAGCGTGGAGCTCTGCAAGTCGCTCGGGGACGGAATCTTCGAGCTCCGGCGGCAGCCCAAGGGGCCGAAGCTGAGGGTCCTGTTCTTCTATGACGACGGGTACCGGATCGTCTGTACGAATGCGTTCCTCAAGGCGGAGCGGACCCCCAGGACGGAGGTCAGGCTGGCCAGGGATCTGAAACGGCAGTACTTCAGCGCGAAGCGTCTGCGGCGGCTGCGCATCGAGGAGAAACCCGATGGTTGATCAGGAGCTGGCTCGTAACCTCGAGCGGTATGAGAGGTCCTTCAAAGAGGCCGAGACCCACATCGATTACTGGCTGGCGACCCCGGTCATCGAGTTCACCGAGGACCTCGACCGGCTGATGAAGGAGAAGAAGGTCTCGCGCGCCGAGCTGGCGCGCCGGATCGGCTCTTCGCGGGCCTACATCACCAAGCTGCTGGGCGGCGGCGCCAACTTCACCCTGCACACCATGGTCAAGCTGGCGATGGCGCTCGACGGCGCCGTCCACATCCACATCGCCGACAAGCGCGCCATCACCCGCTGGAAGGACAAGCCGCCGCGCAAGGAGCGGCTGGCCGCGAAGAAAAAGGCGCGCAAGGCGCGTCAGGAGCCCGCGGCCGAGGGCGGGGAGTAGCCTGGGGGCTCCCCGCCCCCCGCACCTTCCTCTGTTGCAATTTCGACACGCCCCCTCATGCCGATTCGCCATATTTTACCGACCTCTTGACATCGGGGTTCCAGGGTCTACAATACGCCCCTGTTCTTCGCCGCTCGGTTCAGTGGCCAATGGTGTCCAGCTTAGGCTGGGCCTCTTGTAAAGCGACGCATGGCAAAACGGCACCATACGATCATCCTGATCCCTCACGCGCACGCCAAGCTGCGCAAGTGGCAGGTGACCAACCTCCAGGTCGGGATCGCCACCGGTGCCTTCTTCCTCCTTACGCTCGCCGCTGCCCTCTTCCTCTGGCTCCACTTCAGCAAGAACGTCAACCCGATCGAGATCGCCCGCCTGAAGAGCGAGAACGAGCAGCTCCGCCGGACCAACCTCACCTTCGAGTCGAGCGTCAAGAAGCTCCAGGACCAGCTCGGCCAGTACGAGGAGCGCACCCGGCAGCTCGCCATCGTCGCGGGGGTCGAGGGGCTGGAGAGCGGCGCCGAGGCCGGCGTCGGCGGCGGCACGCCGCTCGACGAGGCGGGCACCACCGCGCTGCCGTCCCTGGAGAGCCGGGCGAGCCACCTCGCGGGCGCCCTCGACACGGTCGCCTCCAAGCTGAACGAGCGGGTGAGCTGGA
>JAICSG010000866.1 GCA_025937035.1 Thermoanaerobaculia bacterium
CACCGCCGCCGCCGAAGCCGCGGTGCCCATAGGAGCCGAGGCCGAAGCCCTCTGGCGACGTGAGCAGGCGCTGCTCGATCGCATGCAGGAGATCGCCGAGGCCGAGCGCTTCGTGCCCGATGCCAAGGTCCGGCGGCTCCTCGACTGGATCCGGGAGAGCCTCTGCCCGGAGCTGCCCCCATACGGCGGAGCTCCGAAGGGACCGGCTCCCCGCTGGACCCATCGCCGGGTCCTGATCTTCACCGAGAACCGCGAGGGGACCAAGCGCTACCTGAAGACCATCCTGGAGCAGGCCATCGCCGGCACCGACCGCGCGGACGAGCGCATCGAAGTGATCGACGGCCTTACCAGCAGCAGCCATCGCAAGGAGATCCAGCGCCGCTTCAACACCGATCCGGCCAAAGATCCCCTCCGCATTCTGCTGGCCACCGACGCCGCCCGCGAGGGGCTCAACTTCCAGGCCCACTGCGCGGACCTCTTCCATTTCGACCTCCCCTGGAACCCCGGCCGCATCGAGCAGCGCAACGGCCGCATCGACCGCAAGCTCCAGCCGTCTAAGGAGGTCCGCTGCCACTACTTTGTCCTTCCCCAGCGCGCCGAGGACCGCGTTCTGGAGGTGCTCGTCCGCAAGACCGAGACGATCAAACGGGAGCTCGGCAGCCTTTCCCAGGTGATCGACGACGAGATCGAACGCCGTCTCCGCCAGGGCATTCGTCACCGCGACGCCGAGCGCCTGGCGCGCGAGCTCGAGCTGGCGGACCTCGACGCCGAGCGCAAGCGCGTCACCGAGGAAGAGCTGGAGGCCGCCCGCGATCGCCAGAACAAGCTTCAGGAGCAACTCGCCCGCTGCGAAACTCTCATCGAGAGCTCCCGGCTCTGGACCGGCTTCCGGGCCGAGGCCTTCCGCGACGCTCTGTCCTGCGCTCTCGAGCTTCTGAAAGCTCCGCCGCTCGCCGAGACCACGGACGAGGAAGGCCGCCGCGTCTGGACCTTCCCGCCGCTCGACCGCCGCCCTGACACCGGTCCCGGCTGGGCCGCGACCCTGGACTCGCTGCGAGTCCCCCAGAAGACGGGCCAACCGCTCGCCGACTGGCGCCGCGAGGCACCCATCCGGCCGGTGGTCTTCAAAGACGCCGGAGCCGTCACCGAGGACGTGGTCCACCTCCATCTGGAGCAGCGGGCCGCCCAGCGCCTGCTCGCCCTCTTCCGGTCCCAGGGCTTCCTTCACCACGACCTCTCACGCGCCTGCGTGCTGCGAGCCGCGGACTCTATCCCCCGCGTCATCCTGCTGGGCCGGTTGGCGCTCTATGGCCAGGGCGCCGAGCGGCTGCACGAAGAGCTGGTGCCCGTCGCCGCCCGCTGGCTCGACCCCTCCCAGCGCCGCGGCCCGCTTCAGGCCTATGCCCGCGAAGCGGAGACGAGAACCCTCGATCTCCTGGAGAGCACTCTGGGAGCGGCGGAGCGGGCCGTGCCCAACGAGACGATCCAACGGAAGCTCCTCGCCACGGCCTCGCGCGACATCCAGGACCTCCTCCCCCAGCTCCAGCCGCGCGCCGACGAGCTCGCGAGGCTCGCCGCCGAGAAGCTCCGCGGCCGCGGTGAGCGCGAAGCCAGGGAGCTGCGCGAGATCCTCGAACGCCAACGCGAGCGCGTTCAGGAGCAGCTCGCCAAACGCGAGAGCGACTTCCTGCAATACACCCTGGGTTTTGTCGACGAAGAGAAGCGGGAGCTCGAGGCCAACATGCGCTCCTGGCGCAGCCGCCTCGGGCAATTCGCACAGGATCTCGAACGAGAGCCCCAGCGCATCCGCGACTTCTACGAGGTGCGGGCGCAGCGCGTCGAGCCGGTCGGCCTCGTCTATCTCTGGCCGGAGACGAATTGATGGCGGCGCCCAAGATCGATCCGAGCATTCTCGCCCACCGCGAATGGCTCAACTTCGTGCAGCCGACCGGCCTCGTGGTCTCGCCGCCGGCCCTGGTGCGCGCCGGCGCCATCCTCGACCGCAACGACGCCGAAGGCCAGCGGCTCCTTCGCGAGTGCATCGAACGGCGCGTGCTCGACCCCGAGGAGGAGGAAGTCCCCATCCTCCCCGATTTCGCCACCTTCGCCCGGAAGGTCCTCGGCTGGTCCCTCTCGCCCAAGGTCTATGCCGGCACGGCCGAGGCTCCCGTCCCGCCGGAGCTGGAGGTCCCATCCTCCGAGCCTGACAGCCTGCTCCGTCCTGACTTCGCCGTCCGAGAGATCGACCCCAGAGAAGGCTCCCTCCCCTGGCAGCTCCTCGTCCAGGTGCTGCCCCTCGGAGAGGACTTCGACCTCGCGGCCCACGGCCGCCTGGAACGGCTGCTGCGCGCCACCCGCATCCCCGCGGGCCTCCTCTACAACGGCCGCGCTCTCCGCCTCCTCTCCGCGCCCGCCGGCGAAAGCTCGGGCTGGCTCGACTTCAAAGTCGCCGACATGGTGAAGACGGACGGCCGGTCCATCTGCA
>JAICSG010000111.1 GCA_025937035.1 Thermoanaerobaculia bacterium
CCTGGTCGGTCTGGCCCTGATCTTCGGCGTGCTCCGGCAGTTCCTGGTGCTGTTCAATCCGCGCCTGTCGATCACCCTGACCCCCGGCGTGCTCACCCCCGGGCAGACCGCCTTCGTGCAGTGGCGGCTGGGGAGCGGCGGGCGCGGGGTGAGCCGGGTTCTGATCACTTTCGAGGGACGTGAGGAGGCGCGCTACCGGCGCGGCACCAGCACCTATACCGACCGCGAGACCTTCTTCACTCAGCCGGTCATGGACTGCACGCAGAGCTACGAGATCTCGCAAGGGGGCTCAGGCACCTTCACCCTGCCCGCCGGAGTCGCGCCGTCCTTCCGCTCGACCCACAACCAGATCATCTGGTCTCTCAAGGCCAAGTGCGAGCTGCCGCGCTGGCCCGACACCGAGGAGGAGTACGAGGTGGTGGTGCAGCCCGGAGGGACCGGCTGATGGAGTGGATACGGATCGAGACCCGCGACGGCGTGACCGCCTTCCTGCCGGGGGAGACGGTCGAGGGGACGGTCGGATGGCACTTCGACGCGCCGGCCCGGAGCGTCGAGGTTCGCCTCCTCTGGTACACGGAAGGGAAGGGGGATCAGGACGTCGGAGTGGTGGCGAGCGTGCCGCTGGCCAATCCGGGAGCGGACGAGATCCGGCCCTTCCAGATCCGCCTGCCGGCGGGGCCCTACAGCTTCTCGGGCCGGCTGATCTCGCTCGTCTGGGCCCTGGAGGCGGTGGCCGAGCCCGGCTCGCGGGCCGAGCGGCTGCCGATCACCGTCTCGCCCACCCGGCAGGAGATCCTCCTCAGCTCCGGAGCCTCCCTTGCGGGCCCGGGATAACCCGTTCGCCGTCCGGCGGGTCCACGCGATCCGCTACCGGCTCTCGGGCGTCACCTGGGAGGAGCTGCTGGAGCGCCTGGCCACGCTGGGCTTCCGCGCCGCCCTGGTGGGGCCGCACGGCCATGGCAAGACCACGCTGCTGGAGGATCTCGGGGCCCGGCTCGCCGAACGAGGCTTTCAGATCCGGACCGCCACCCTGCGCCAGGGGGAGCGGTGGCTCGGTCCCGCCCGGTCCGCGGCGCTCTTCCGCGATCCCGACCCTCGCGACCTCCTCCTGGTGGACGGCGCCGAGCAGCTCGATCCCCTCTCCTGGTGGACCCTGCGCCTGCGGAGCCGGGGTGCCGCGGGATTGATCATCACCTCCCATCGTCCCGGGCTCCTGCCGACCCTCCACGAGCACCGCACCACGCCGGAGCTGCTGGCGGGGATCGTGACGGATCTGGAGGGAACGGCGGACGAAGGTGAGATCGCGGAGCTGTTCGCCCGCCATCGCGGCGATCTGCGGCTGGCCTTGCGGGAGCTGTACGACGTCCGTTCGCGAGGTGTTTCCTGATCGATTATTTCGTCGCCTGCTGCCAGAAGAGGATGGCCGTCACCGCGAGGCCGATGACGATCACCGCCGCCCGCGCCTTCTGCTTGCCGATCCGCTGGGCGAAGCGGGCTCCGGCGTAGCCGCCGAGGGTGGCTCCGCCCACGATCACCAGCGCCGCCGGCCAGACCACCGCCCCCTTGTAGATGAAGTAGGCCGCGGCCACCACGTTGATGCAGAAGCCGAAGAAGTTCTTGACCCCGTTGGCGGCGTGGATGTTCGACATCCCGAGGAAGCCCAGCAGGGCCAGCATCAGGATGCCGATCCCGGCGCCAAAATAACCGCCATAGATCGCGACGCCGAACTGCAGGAGCGAGGCGGCCGCCAGGCGCCCTTTGGAGAGGTGGGCGGGATCGTCCACCGCGCGCTGAGGGGAGCGCCGGGAGAGCACCCCCTGGACCATGAACAGGACCGTGGCGAAGAGGATCAGCAGGGGAGCGAGGGCGGCGAAGACCTTCTCGGGCGTGCGCAGGAGGAGGATGGATCCGAGGGTGCCGCCGATCAGGCTCGGCAGGAAGAGCGTCCGCAGCCAGCCGGGGTTCTGGCGCACCTCGTCGCGGTAGCCGTAGAGGCTCGCCAGGGCGCCGGGGAGCAGCGCCACCGTCGAGGTGGCGTTGGCGGCGATGGACGGGAGCCCGGCCAGCAGCAGGGTGGGGAAGGTGAGGATCGTCCCCCCGCCCGCCATGGCGTTCATCACCCCCGCGCCCAGGGAGGCGGCGACCAGAGCCAGGATCTGAAGAGGCGTCAAGGCGCGGCTACGATCCCACCCTCCGTACCGCCACGTCCAGCGCCGCGAGCACCTCGGAGTCACGGGGGTGCTTCTGGGCCAGGGGGGCGAGGAAGAAGGCGGCGTGGCGGTAGTCCTGGAGTTTGAGATAGGCGAAGGCCAGGCCATGGCTGGCCTCGCTGACGCCCGGATAGAGCTCGAAGGCCTTCTGCCAGACCGCGATCGCCTCGCCGATCTTCCCCTCGCTCTGGAGGCAGGAGCCCCGGCCGTTCAACGACCTCAGGTGATCCGGGTGCAGGCTCAGGGCCTGGTCGAAGTAGGCCCGACCCTCGTCGGGGTGGCCCTGTTTCAGGAGCACCGATCCCATGCCGCTCAACGCGTTCACGTCGTGAGGGGCGCTGTCGAGCGCCTTCTGGAACGAGGAGGCCGCCTCCTCATAGCGCTTCTCGTAATACAGGCGCCATCCGGACTCGGCCCACGCCGAGAGGCCGGCGGGCTCGGCCTCGAGGAAGGACCGCAGAGTGGGATCGAGGGACCGGGCCGAGGCCGCCTGCGTCATGCGGGCGACGAGGCCGTCCCCGTCCTCCCGCAGCTTCACCAGATGGGTCTCGGCCTGCGGGAACTTCCCTTGCAGCAGATAGAGCCGGGCGAGCTGTTGGTCGATGCCCCCGCGCAGCCAGGCCTGCTCGGCCTGCCGCTCCTTCCTCTGCCGCAGATAGAGAGTGCCGAGCCCGAGGAGAGCGCCCCGGTTGTCCGGCTCCAGGGAGAGCGCCCGCTGATAGGACCGCTCGGCCTGCACGGATTGATAGGCCCGCAACTGGCAGCTGGCCAGCTCGGACCAGGCTTCGGCGTCGTCGGGAGAGAGCTGAGCCGCGCGGCTGAAGGCGTCGAGCGCCTCGTCGTTGCGGTCTTCCTTCTGGAGCTCGTGCCCCTGGTCGACCAGCAGGAGGGCCTGCTTGTGGTGGAGGCGGGGCTCGCCGGGCCCTTCCGCCAGGAACCACGATTGCCAGAGGACGGGGACCAGCGAAGCGATCCCCAGAAACAGGGCCAGGCTCCAGAGCCGCCCGTCGCTCCAGGGCTTTCGCCTTTCCGGCCTCGGAGCGGCGACCGCCAGCGGATCGGCAACGGCAAGGAAACGGTCGAGCTGTTCGGCCTCGCCGTTCCCCCGGAAGAGCTGGAATCGATGTTTCGTGACTGACTGGTTGCTTCGATTCATGCCCATCGTTCGAGTATAGAAGGTTCGCGATGGAAGCGCACGCCCCGGGGCGGGTCAGGACGGCGCCAGCTTCGCCAGCGTGCTCTGAAGGAGCGTCGCCGTCTCTTTGTCGGAGGGGTTGATCAGCAAGGACCGGGCGAGGTAGTGGTTCGCCCGGACGTAGTCGCCGCGCTCGTAGTAGACCATGCCGAGCCCCTTCAGGCAGTCGGGGATCTCGACCTGATCGGTGCGGGGGAGCTCTTCGACCACCTCGTGCCAGATCGTCAGGGCCCCCTCCTCCTGCCCCTGAGCCTTGCGGCTCCAGGCGAGGCCGTTGAGGGCGCTGTAGCTGGTCGGCCAGGTGGCGAGCGCCTGCTCGAAGGCCGACTGCGCCTCCCGGGGGGCGCCGGTCTTGAGCAGGCTCCAGCCATGGCCGATGATCGCCGAGCCGTCTCGCGGGTCGCGGCTGACCGCCCGGCTGAAAGTCGCCGCGGCCTCCTCGTACCGCCGGGCGTAGAAGAGGCGCCACCCCTGAGCGGTCTCCGGATTGCGGCTGGCCACGAAGTCGGGCGCGAGCTTGCGGCGCAGGTCCGGGGTGAGGCGGCCGAGCTGCAACGCCTCGCGCATGATCCGGGCGTACGGCTCGTCCGGCGTTTCGCGGACCAGCCGCCGGACGAGGGGGGTGGCCTCCTCGAAGCGGTTTTCGAGCAGGAGCAGACGGGCCAGGCCTCGCCGCGCGTCCGGCGCCTTCTTCCAATAGGCCTCCGCCTGCTTCCAGTCGCCGGTATAGAAGCTGAAATCCCCCAGGATGTGATAGCCGCGGCTGTACGCGGGATTGATCCTCAGGCACCGCCGGGCCGCCTCCTCCCCCTCGGCGGTCTGGCCGGCATAGAACAGGGACCGCGCCAGGGCGTCCCAGGCGTCCACCAGGTTGGGCGCGAGCTCGGTGGCCAGCCGGGAATGGCTCAGCGCCTTGTCGATCTCCTTGGCGCGGATGTAGGCCTGCCCCTGGCTGGCGAGCGTCCGGGCCATCTCTTCCGCGAAGGTGACGCCGGTCCGGGAGACGGTCGCCGCCGGCCTCCACGGGTGGAGCGCCAGCAGCACGCCGCCGGCTCCGAGGAGCAGCCCGAGCACGAGGGAGAGCAGGATGAGAGGGAGCCGCTTGCGGTGCTGCTCTTCCTCCCGCAGGGAGCGCACCAGAGCAGGATCAGCCAGGAAGGCGTCCAGGCGCCCCGCGTCAGACGGTTTCCGTCCCTCCCTGCCGCCGAAGAGCAGCCTGAGATTCTTGAGAGTCAGCACTCGGCTCCGATCCAATTCCACCTGCCTCCGGACGAGCGAAATCGCTCGTCTTATCTACGCAAGAGTGAGACCAGAGTTATAACGGGGTTCGTAAAGAAAAGAAATAGCTTAGGGGGCCGGATGGCCCCCTGGAGGGGGAGAGGGAGGGGCTCAGATCGCCTTGATCAGGCGCGCCGCCGCTTCGGTCCGCTCGCGGTCGCCGAAGACCTCGTCGGACTCGCCGCTGGTCTCCACGATGACCTGCCGCAGCGAGTCGATGATCTTGTCCAGCCGCGACCTGACGGTGGGGTAGGACACCCCCGCCTGCTCGGCGATGGCCTTCAGGTTGCCGCTGGAGAGCACGAACATCTCGATGAAACGCTGATGCTCCACGGGGAGCCGCGCGAGCCGCGGGGCCGGGAAATCGGCCTCGACGGAGATCTCGCACGATGGGCAGGTCATGCGTGAAACCTGCATGGCCTGCTGGCAATAGGGACAATGATTGGTAATCGGTTCGGGGGACATGTTTTTGGTCTTTGAGTTTTAGGAACGGACGTCGAAAGAGTACAGCCGTCCTCAGACAGAGTCAATGGTGTCCTCTTCGGGAGACGTACGAGAGGCGTGAAAAACGCCATCCTCGGCACGCCGAAACAGTACCTCATCTACTTACGATTTCTTAGCTCTACTTTGTCAACCTTGGCGTCCCCGGTCCGTTGGCTTTCGTCGCCCCGGCCCTCCGCCCACCCTTCCGGGAGAAGAGGGAGAGAGTCGGCCAAGCTTGGCCTTGAGCCCCTCTCTCCCCGGCAGGGGTGGGTGGAGGGATGGGAGAGAGGGTTCTACCCCAGCATCCCCACCACCTTCCCGTCCACCAAATCCATCTTCACGGCCTGGGGCGTGGCGGGGAGGCCGGGCATGCGGATCATGTCGCCCAGCAGCGGCACCATGAAACCGGCGCCCGCGGCCAGCACGATGTTGCGCACCGTCACCTCGAACCCCTGCGGCCGGCCGGCCAGCTTGGGGTTGTCCGAGAGCGAGGACTGGGTCTTGGCCACGCAGAGGGGGAGATTCTCGTAGCCGAGCTTCTGGATCATCTTGAGATCCCGCTCGGCCGCCGGGGTGTAGCCCACCCTGGCCGCGCCATAGATCGTCCTGGCGATCTTCTCCATCTTGGCCTTGAACGGCTCGTCGAGAGCGTAGAGCGGCTTGAAGGGGGGCGAGCCGGCGTTGGCGGCCGCGGTCACCACGCGGGCCAGATCCGTGGTCCCCTCGCCGCCGCGGGCGAAGTGGTCCGCGGGGGCAAAGGCGACCCCCATCTCCTCGCACATCCGGCGCACCGCCGCGATCTCCTCCTCGGCGTCGGTGCCGAAGCGGTTGAGGGCCACGATGGGCGCCTTGCCGAAGACCCGCACGTTCTCGATGTGCTTGCGCAGGTTGTCGAGGCCCCGCTCCACCGCCGCCGGATCGGTCGTCCCGAGCTGCTCCTTGGCCACGCCACCGTGCCGCTTGAGGGCCCGGATGGTGGCCACCAGCACCACCGCGGCCGGGTCGAGCCCCGCCGTCCGGCACTTGATATCGAAGAACTTCTCGCCGCCGAGGTCGAAGGCGAACCCCGCCTCGGTGATCACCCAGTCGGCGTGGGAGAGCGCCATCTTGGTGGCGATCACCGAGTTGCAGCCGTGGGCGATGTTGGCGAACGGGCCGCCGTGGATGAGGGCCGGCACGCCGTCGATCGTCTGTACGAGGTTGGGCATCAGGGCGTCCTTGAGCAGCACCACCATGGCCCCCACGGCCTGGAGGGCCTCGGCGGTCACCGGATTGCCATCGCGGTCGAGCGCCACCAGCAGCCGGCTCAGACGAGCCCGCAGGTCGGCGGCGTCCTCGGAAAGGCAGAGCACGGCCATCACCTCGGAGGCGGCGGTGATGTCGAAGCCGGTCTCGCGCGGCACCCCCTCCAGCGGCCCGCCGAGGCCCACGATGATGTGGCGCAGGGCGCGGTCGTTGACGTCCATCACCCGCTTCCACCAGACCCGCCGCGAGTCGATCCCCAGGGCGTTCCCCTGGTGGAGGTGGTTGTCCAGCATGGCGGCGAGCAGGTTGTGGGCGGCCGTCACCGCGTGGAAGTCGCCGGTGAAGTGGAGGTTGATGTCTTCGCTGGGGACCACCACCGCGCGCCCGCCGCCGGTGGCGCCCCCCTTCATCCCGAAGGTAGGGCCGAGGGACGGCTCGCGGAGGGCGAGGCAGACCCGCTCGCCGATCCGGGCCATCCCCTGGGCGAGGCCGATCGAGGTGGTCGTCTTTCCCTCGCCGGCGTCGGTGGGGGTGAGGGCCGAGACCAGGATCAGCTTGCCGGGCGGCCGGCCCGACTCGCGGGCCGCGAGCCGGATCTTGGCCTTGTCGTCACCATAGGGCACGAGGTTTTTCGGGTCGATTCCGAGATCACGAGCGACATCGGCGATGGGGCGTGGCGCGTTCGTAGTCAAGCGGTCTCTCCTTGGGAAGGTCCGGAGCGGGAGGGTACCACTATCGTCGTCTTTCCCAGACATCGGCGTCGCCTCCCGGAGACGATTTCGGGCCGATTTTACGCGGTCTCCCCCGGAAGGGCCCCTGGCGCATCTTTTGCCCTTGGGTCTGCGTAGACGTAACCGGTGAGGGGTTGGAGACGTATCAGACGTTGTAACGACAGACGGAGGCCAATCGCCAGTACGGTCGAGAAGCCCCAAGTCGGAAAGGTGGAAAGAGCCATGACCCGTGAATTCATGAAGATGGTCGCCCTGTCCCTGACGTCGCTCCTGCTGCTCGTCGCGGCGGCACTGGTGAATTCGGGCAGGCTGTGATCCGGAGATCTCCTCCGTGCAGGACATAAACATTTCGCCCGCCTGCGCCGTAAGCTAAGTGGGTGGAGCTGAACGATAACCCCCGGAAGCGAGGCCGCCGCCACTCTCTTTCGGTCCTTCTGCTGGCGGCCCTCTTCACCGCCGCGCCGGCGCGCGGCGCCGGCCGGCCCTCCCTCTCGTCCCTGCGGTCCCTGAGCCTCGACCTCCCCGGCGCGCCGGCCGCGGTGATCTCCGCCGACGTGGACGGCGACGGCCGGCGGGACTTGGTGATCGTGGTCGCCTCCAACCAGTGGGACGAGGTCGCCATCACCGAGAGCAGCACCATGGACGACGTCAAGGGGCTGGTCGACGTGATGACCATCGTGCCCGCGGTGGTCGACCGCCGGGAGGTGCGGGTCTACCGGGCCCTCCCCGGCGGCACCTACGCGCCGCCCCTCTCCCTGGCGCTGCCGCTCTCGGTGCTCTCCATGGAAGCGGGCCCGCCGGGGACCCCCGTCGTGGCCTTGACGGACGAAGGGGCGAGCGTCCTGCGGCTCGATTCGGCTGGCACCCTGCGGCTGGAGCCCTGGATCGCCGATCCGCCGGTGATGGCCGGCACGGGCAACTTCCTCGGCGATCTGGGGGTGATGAAGGACGTCAACGGCGACGACCTTCCGGACCTGCTGCTGCCGGCCCGCGACGGCCTCGCCGTCTACCTCGCCCGGCCCGAGAAGGGGTTGGCGCGCCGCGCCGCCTCGCGCCTTCCGGTGCCGGGGGAGGCCTTTCGCTCCGCCAACGACCTGGAGCACCGCTATCCGCTGCCGCAGGTGGCGGACGTCACCGGCGACGGCCGGCCGGACCTGATCTTCCGCGACCCGGTGAAGCGCTGGCGCTCGGTCTGGGTGGCCCGCAACGGTGGCCAGGGGCGCTTCCAGCCGGCGGTGGAGGTGGTGCTCGGCACGGGCGATCCCAAGGCGCCCAATCCGGTCTGGCTGGGGGATCTGGAAGGGGACGGCCGGGCCGAGGTGGTCTTCCGCCAGAGCCTGGACGATCCAAAGGATCGGGGGATTCGCAAGGAGCTGGCGAAGGCCCGCCAGCCGCACGGCCGCCTCACCTTCCGCCGCCTCTCCAGGGACCTGGTCCCCGAGAAGACCCCGTACCACACCTTCGACATCACCGGCTGGGGATTGGAAGGGGTCGAGGCCGAGGACACCGAGATCGACTTTCCGGGCGGCTTCCAGGACCTAAACGGCGACGGCCGGCCGGACATCGTGACCGTCACCATGGATCTCGGGGTGACCAAGCTGCTGGGGAGCCTGGCCACCAAGCGGCTCACCGTGGGGCTCGACTTCCACGTCTGGTGCCAGGAGAAGGACGGCGGCTTCCGGCCGGTCAAGGGGCTCGACCTCTCCGGCACCTTCCGGCTCGACCTCAACGACCTGCGGGTGAGCCAGCTCTCGCTCTTCTCCGGGGATTTCGACGGCGACGGCCGCGCCGACTTCGTGCAGATCGGCCGCGGCAAGAGGGTGACCATCCACCGCGGCCGCCCCGACTGCTCCTTCCCCGCGGACCCCGATATGGCCTTCGACCTCCGCGAGGAGCCGCGCGACCTCTCGCTGGTCCGCATCCGCGACCTCGACGGCGACGGCCGCGCGGATCTCTACGTGATCAATCCTCAGAGAGCGGTGGAGGAGGGGTTCGTGCCGCCGGTGCGGATGGATCTTTATTTGAGCGGGAG
>JAICSG010001011.1 GCA_025937035.1 Thermoanaerobaculia bacterium
AAGTGAAGGCGCGCTCTAATCCACCCGGATGATCGTCTTGATGTTGTCTCCCCGGAAGCCGGCGTCCACGCACTGGCCGGTGCTGGTCGCGAAGCCGAGTGTCTGCCACCCCGGTGGGGTCGGCTGGTCGGCGCAGACGGTCATGCCCGAGCCGACCGACTTGTTGGTGTAGGGCTCCAGGATCCAGGCGTTGCCATCGCAGTCGGAGGGGCTGGTGCTGGCGTCGACCTTGATCCAGCCCGCGGGGATCTTCTTCTCGGGGCAGACGAGCTGCCGGTTCATGATCTGCGCCGGTGCTTCCGTCACCAGGAACAGGACGCAGGCGAGGGTCAGGAGCGCGAGCCGGATGACGTGTTGTCGCTTCATGATGTCCTCCTTCCTCATCCTTCACGCCTCAATCTCTGGTAAGGTGCAAATGTCCGGCCAATCTCCTATACTTCCCGCGCCTTTGAAGAGCACACCGCCTTGAACGAGATCCGAGAGACAAGAGGGGCCCTGAGCGGCGCCGGACGCAGGTTCGGCATCGTCGCTTCCCGTTTCAACTCCCGAATCGGCGACCTGCTGGTGGCGGGGGCGGTCGACTGCCTGCGCCGGCACGGCGTCGAGCCGGGGGACATCCACCTGGTGTCGGTCCCCGGCGCCTGGGAGATCCCGCAGGCGCTGGAGGAGCTGGCCGTGGCCGGCAAGGTCGACGGCCTGGTGGCGATCGGGGTCGTCATCCGGGGGGAGACCCCTCATTTCGACTACATTTGCGCGCAGGCGAGCCGCGGCATCGCCTCCGTCGCCGAGCGGCACCGGCTCCCGGTGGGGTTCGGCCTGCTGACCTGCGACAGCTCGGAGCAGGCGGCCGAGCGGGCGGGGGGCAAGGCGGGCAACAAGGGCTGGGAGGCGGCGCTCGCGGCGCTGGAGATGGCCGACCTCTTCGCGCGGCTGCGGGACGGCGCCGGGCGCTAGCGGGTGGGCCGGGCCGCGGCTATCATTCCGGACGCAACTTTGCGGACACGAGCGGCCGTTCCCACGTTGCGGGGGCGGCTCTTGTCGTCCATGACGTACTTCCACTGGGGTCTTTGAGGCGAGGTTCCATGACGGCAGGAAAGCGGCGAATGGCGCGGGAGATGGCGATCCAGATGCTCTATCAGAGCGACCTGGGCGGCAGCCCGCTGCCTCACATCTTCAACACGTTCGACCTTTCGGAATATCTGGCTCGCGAGGCCGCTTCCGAGGAGAAGAAGCGGGCGCTGCCCGTCCCCGAGGAACGAGAGGATTTCACCCAGCGCAAGAGGCGGGTCAACGAGGCCTTCGAGTACGCCCAGATGCTGGTCCGCGGCACGGTGGACAACCGGGAGCGGATCGACGACCTGATCCGCGGCCAGGCCGACAACTGGCGGCTGGAGCGGATGCCGCCGGTGGACCGCAACATCCTGCGCCTGGCGGTCTTCGAGATGCTCCACGAGCGGGACACCCCCAAGCTGGTGGTGCTCGACGAGGCCATCGAGCTGGCCAAGAAGTTCGGCTCCGAGCAGTCCGGCCGCTTCGTCAACGGCCTCCTGGACGGCCTGCTGAAGCAGCACACCTTTCCAGGCAGCCTGACCTGAGAGACTGACATGAGCAATCCATACGATCACAAGGCCATCGAGGCCAAATGGCAGGACCGCTGGGAGAAGACCCGCGCGGCCGAGGTGGACCTGCGGCAGCCTCGTGACAAGTACTACATGCTGATGATGTTCCCCTACCCGTCGGGAGACCGTCTCCACGTCGGCCACGGGCGCAACTACATCCTCGGCGACGCCCTCTACCGCTACCTGCGGATGAACGGCAAGCGCGCCCTGAACCCCATGGGCTGGGACGCCTTCGGCCTGCCGGCCGAGAACGCCGCCATCCAGCGCGGCATCCACCCCAGGGACTGGACGCTGGCCAACATCAAGGTGATGAAGGAGCAGTTCAAGCGCTGGGGGATCCTCTACGACTGGTCGAAGGAGATCGCCTCCTGCTTCCCCGACTACTACCGCTGGAACCAGTGGCTGTTCCTGCGCATGCTGGAGAAGGGGTTGGCCTACAAGAAGATGGCGCC
>JAICSG010000656.1 GCA_025937035.1 Thermoanaerobaculia bacterium
GCCTCGCCACCAAGCGGCTCACCGTGGGGCTCGACTTCCACGTCTGGTGCCAGGAGAAGGACGGCGGCTTCCGGCCGGTGAAGGGGCTCGACCTCTCCGGCACCTTCCGCCTCGACCTCAACGACCTGCGGGTGAGTCAGCTCTCGCTCTTCTCCGGGGATTTCGACGGCGACGGCCGTGCCGACTTCGTGCAGATCGGCCGTGGCAAGAGGGTGACCATCCACCGCGGCCGCCCCGACTGCTCCTTCCCCGCGGACCCCGATATGGCCTTCGACCTCCGCGAGGAGCCGCGCGACCTCTCGCTGGTCCGCATCCGCGATCTCGACGGCGACGGCCGCGCGGATCTCTACGTGATCAATCCTCAGAGAGCGGTGGAGGAGGGGTTCGTGCCGCCGGTGCGGATGGATCTTTATTTGAGCGGGAGCGGGAAGTGAAAAGGTTTTTTCCTCTTTTCGTCCTTCTTGCCGCTGCCGCGCTGGCCCAACCCTCCAACACCCGTATCGTCCGTGCCGGTCCTTATGAGGCCGCCACCGTCTCCCTCCCGGGCTTCCTGGTCCAGGCCGCGGGGGTCACCGGCCCCAACGGACACCCCGGCGTGGCCCTCCTGGTTTCCAATCAGAAGGACCTCAAGGGCCCCAAATCCCTCTGGCTCTTCGATCCGGAACGGCATGCTCTGGAGCGGCTGGCGGCGGGGCTGAGCGAGGAGGTCAACGCCGTCGCCGGATTCGATCTCAACGGCAACGGTGCTCTGACTCCCCTCGCCAGCATGCCAGGGGTGATCTTCACTACCTCCGGCGGCCGGCCCCACGAGGTGCTGGAATCCCGGGCGATCGATCTGCGCTCGGTGGCGGGGATCGGCCCGGGGCGGCCGTGGCTCCCCGTGGCCCACACGGGGGTGCTCGAATTACTGGCGTCTGGGCCGGGGGGCACGCTCATCCGCAAGAGCTCGTTCCCCCTGCCGGTCAAGGCCGAACGGCAGCGCTGGGGAGTGCGGCTGAGCAGCCCGCCAGTGAGCCTGCTGCCGGGCGATCCGCCGCTCTTCGCCGCCGGTCCCGACGTGGAGGGGCGGCGCCGGTTGAAAACGGTCCTCCAGCCCGCGGACGGCACCGCCGCCTTCGAGGCCTGGTCGCTCCTCCCCGCGGGCGAGCGGCTGGCCAGCGACCGTGCCTACCTGCGGCTGGACGGCGCGCCGGTCCTGGCGGCCACCAGCTTCGAGAAGATCGGCGTGTTCGCCAAGAAGCGCTTCCGCCTCTTCCTGCTCAACCGCGACCGCTCGCGCAAAGGGAGCCCGCCGGTCTTCTCCACGGACACCGACTGCCCGCTCTGGTTCCCCCTCGACGCCGCCACGGCCGATACGGACGGCGATGGCCGGCAGGACCTCATCCTCAGTCATCCCGGAGGGCTGCGCGGCAAGGAGCTCCTCGTCTCCGCCTACCATGGGCTTGGGAACGGGAAATTCGATCCCAATCCCCGGCGCTGGAAGCTGAACGAGAATGTGACCGATTGGCGCTATGGCACGGATTTAACAGGCGACAGCCTGCCCGACCTCCTGGTCTACGTCGGCGACCACCTCCTGCTCTATCCGGGGGAAGCCAAGGGTGGGCGGCCGGTGGCCGGAAGGGCCCTCTGGTCCTTCCCGGTGCCCGGCGCACCCAAAACAGAGCAGCGGAACGATGAGGACGCTGAGGGCCCGGGGCCGGAGCGCGAGCGTAGCCTGGAGGTGCTGGAGCTCCCCGGCGGCGGCCGGATCGCCTTCGCCAAGGGCGCTCAGAAGGATGGCCGGACGGTGCTCACGTTCGTGGAGCGGAAGTGACAGCTGACGGTTGCTCAGGGAAGACCGATTACCGTTACGTTTCTGTAGGAAGCGGCAAGCTTGGTGAGATCCCCTGCGTCGGCCGTCAAGGCGAGGCCGCCGCCAAGCTCGACCGCTACGGCGACGACGTGGGCGTCGGCCAGATGCTCCGAGCCTGCCTGGGCAGCAGCCAGGACACCGCCTACGAGCCTGGCCAGAGGACGGTCCGTGTCGCGCACCCGGATCCCTGTCTCTCGAGACAGGCAGGCATCCACCATCGCGTTGTGTCGAGGACCCCGATAGAGCTCCGCAAGAATTACGCTCGGGACTACGACCTCCCGATGAAGGCGTGCCGCCGCTCGCAATGCGGCACGAACCTCCACATTTCGGCGCCCGGGTGGCCCGGCCAAAGCGGTCAAGGCTTCCGCATCAAGCACCACGCAAGAGCTCATCCGAGGAGCCCTGTGTACTTTTCGATCAGAGATTCGTCCACCGGCCCGTGCTCCGCGTCGAGTTGGTCAAGAAGCTCCACGAGCAGCCGCTGGCGGCGACGGCGATCGAGCTCCGCGCGGACGGCTTCGTTGACCTGGGCCGAAACCCCTTGATGCTCCCGCTCAAGCTCTTCAACCAGATCCTCATCCAGAGATACGGACACCTTGCGTTTGGCTACATTCATACTCGAAGCGTACCAGAGTAGGAACAGGATCGGCAACCCAATTCCGGAGCCTGATCACGATCGTATATCGTGACCCCCATGAAACGCTCCGCGGCCGAGATCGTCCCCCTCCTGGCGCTCGATCGCGCCGCGGCCAAGCCGCTCTACCGGCAGCTCTACGAAGGCTTTCGCGAGGCCATCCTGACGGGGCGCCTGGGCGCCGGGCAGCGGCTCCCCTCCACGCGCGGTCTGGCGGACGAGCTGCGGATCTCCCGGCTCCCGGTGCTGACTGCCTTCGAGCAACTCCTGGCGGAGGGATATTTCGAAAGCCGGGCCGGCGCCGGCACCTTCGTCGCCCGCTCGCTCGCCGAGCCGCGGCCGGCGTCCGGAGACGGGATGCCCGGAGGGAGCCGGGCCGTGGCCGCCATTCCCGGGCTGCCGCTGGGGAGAGAGGAGCCCTGGCTCAAAGGGTGGGGACCGTTCCGGGTCAGCCAGATCGCCGTCGATCACTTTCCGCTTCAGGTCTGGTCAAGCCTGGTCGCCCGCCATGGCCGGAACCCACGGGCCAGCCAGATGCTCTACGGCGATCCGATGGGGGACCGCCGCTTCCGCGAGACCCTGGCCGCCTACCTGCGCACCTCGCGCGGGGTGCGCTGCGAGGCCGATCAGATCCTGGTGACCAGCGGCTCCCAGCACGCCCTGGCGATCGCCGCCCGCGTCCTGCTCGACCCCGGCGACGAGGTCTGGGTGGAGGAGCCGGGCTACCAGGGAGCGCGTGACGCCCTGGCGATTGCCGGCGCCCGTCTGGTCCCGGTGCCGGTCGACGAGGAAGGGCTGGACGTGGCGGCCGGTATCGCCCGCAGCCCCAAGGCGCGGGCCGCC
>JAICSG010000570.1 GCA_025937035.1 Thermoanaerobaculia bacterium
AGAGCTCGGAGGGGAGGCGGAGCGCGACCTGCGCCTCTACTTCACGGGTGGAGCCACCGCGGTCCTCCTGGGCTGGAGACTCAGCACGGTGGACGTAGACATCAAGGTGGATCCGGAATCCGACCGCATCTTCCGCGCTCTCTCCGGGATGAAGGAGAAGCTCGAGATCAACGTCGAGCTCGCGGCGCCGGACCAGTTCATTCCACCGGTCCCAGGCTGGGAAGAGCGCAGCGCCTTCATCGCGCGCGAGGGCCGCCTCTCCTTCTATCATTACGACTTCTACGCCCAGGCGCTCTCGAAAATCGAGCGCGGGCATGCCAAAGATCGCGAGGATGTGCGCCAGATGCTCGACCGGGGCCTGATCGACCGCGAGGAGCTCCGGCGCAGGTTCGAGCAGATCGAGCCGGAGCTCTATCGCTACCCGGCGATCGATCCGGCGGCCTTCCGGAAGGCGGTGGAGAGCTTCCTAGAGAGTTGAGGTCCTGCGAGAGGTTTCATAAACCCCCACCAGTTTCTCCAACCCCATCTCCTCCGCCCGAGCCCGCTCCGGAATCCCGGCCGCGGCGAGCACCACCTCCGCCTTCTCCCTCCCCCACCCCGCCGCCAAGGCGTTCCGCAGCGTCTTCCTCCGCTGAGAAAAAGCTCGTCGCACGAAGGCGACAAATTCCGGCATCTCTTCCTCCGGTAAAGGCGGCGGGACGAGGTCCAGGCCCACGAAGGCGCTGTCGACCTTGGGGGGTGGACGGAAGCTTCCGGGACGGACCCGGCCCAGGAGGCGCGGCTTGGCATAGGCGGCCACGATCACGCTGAAGGAGCCGTAGGCTTCCGTTCCGGGGGCGGCCACGATGCGGTCCGCGACCTCCTTCTGGACCAGGAAGGCGGCGCGGGGGATGCGGGCGTGGTGCGGCAGGAGATCCTCGATAATGGCCGTCGAGACGTTGTAGGGGAGGTTGCCGGTCACCAAGGTCGGCGCGGGGAGCCGTTCCCAGGCGATCTGGAGGGCATCTCCCACGACCAGAGCCAGTTGCGAGCCCGGGAAGCGGTGACGGAGGACGGCGGCCCAGGCGGGGTCGAGCTCCCAGCCCCAGACCCGGGCTCCGGCGGCCAGGAGCTCGGCGGTCAGCACGCCGCCGCCGGGGCCGATCTCCAGGACCCGCTGGCCCTCGGGGACGAGAAATTGGATCAGCGGCCGGCAGAGGGCGCCGTCCACGAGATGATGCTGGCCCAGGGCCTTCTTCAGCGGGGGCTTGCGCACGCGGGGAACGGTATCAGAGGATGTCCGGCGCCGTGCCAAATTGGCCCGCGCGCCCGCCGCGATCGGCGCCGGAGAGAGAGCCCGCGCGGGCCTTTCTCCTGGGAAGAAAGGGATTAAGCGCCATGGCACCCCCCTTGCAGCCGGGGGTGGCCCGGAGAGCCTATGGAACTGGATGTCGCTACCCTGAACCGTGACGTAGAACGCGAAACCCTCACCCTCAAGCGAGTCGAAGCCGAGCTCCGCCGGGTCATCGTGGGGCAGGACTACCTGCTCGACCGCCTGCTCGTCGGCCTGCTCTCGCGCGGCCACGTGCTGATCGAGGGGGTCCCCGGCCTCGCCAAGACCCTGGCCGTCAAGACCCTCGCCCAGACCCTGGCGATCGACTTCCAGCGCATCCAGTTCACCCCCGACCTGCTGCCGGCCGACCTCATGGGCACCCTGATCTACGACCAGCGGACGGCCGAGTTCCTGGCCCGCCGGGGGCCGCTGTTCACCCACCTGCTGCTCGCGGACGAGATCAACCGCGCGCCCGCCAAAGTGCAGTCGGCGCTGCTGGAGGCCATGGAGGAGCGGCAGGTCACGCTGGGCGACCGGAGCTATCACCTTCCCGAGCCGTTCATGGTGCTGGCGACCCAGAACCCGATCGAGCAGGAGGGGACCTACCCCCTCGCCGAGGCCCAGGTCGACCGCTTCATGATGAAGCTCAAGGTCACCTACCCCTCGCGCCAGGAGGAGGCGGAGATCCTCGACCGCATGCTGGTGGCCCGCGATCTCAAGGCCGCGCCGGTGCTGGAGCGCGAGCGCCTCCTGGGGCTGCGCGAGGTGGTGGACGCGGTCTATCTCGACAACAAGATCAAGACCTACATCCTGGACCTGGTGATCGCCTCGCGCGATCCCCGCTCGGCCGGGCTGCCCGACCTCGCCGACCTGATCTCCTTCGGCGCCTCGCCGCGCGCCACCCTGTTCCTGGCCCGCGCGGCCAAGGCCCTGGCGCTGGTGCGGGGGCGCGGCTACGTGATCCCGGAGGACGTCAAGGAGCTCGCCGCCGACGTGCTCCGGCACCGCATCGTCCCCACCTATGAAGCCGAGGCCGAGGAGATCACGACCGACGCGCTGATCGCGCGCCTGCTCGACCGCATCCCGGTGCCCTAACGGCGAGGTTTGGCGATGCTGGGCTTCCTCCGCCGACGCGAGCCTCCCCGGGAACCCGCTCCTCTGGCGCGGCCCCGGAGCTCCGCCCTGCCCGCGGACCTGATGCGCAAGGTGCGGCGGATCGAGATCGCCACCAACCGGCTGGTGGACCAAGGGGTCGCGGGGGATTACCACTCGGTGTTCAAGGGGCTCGGCATGGAGTTCGCCGAGGTGCGCCCCTATCAGCCGGGGGACGACGTCCGCACGATCGACTGGAACGTGACCGCCCGCATGGGGGTGCCGTTCGTCAAGAAGTACGTCGAGGAGCGGGACCTCACGATCTTCCTGGTGGTGGACGTCTCGGGGAGCCTCTCCTTCGGCTCGCGGGCGATCCTCAAGCGGGAGCTGGCGGCCGAGATCGCCGCCCTGCTCTCCTTCGCCGCCCTGCGCAATCAGGACCGCGTGGGGGCCGCCCTGGTGAGCGACCGGCTGGAGCTGTTCCTGGAGCCGCGGCGGCGGCGGACCCACATCCTGCGGCTGGTGCGCGAGATCCTCGACCGTCCCGCCTCCGGCGGGACCGATCTGGAGAAGGGGCTGGACGCGGTCCTCGCCACGCTCAAGCGCCGCTCGGTCCTCTTCGTGATCTCGGACTTCCTCGCCTCCCCCTGCACCCGCGCCCTCAAGGCCGCCGCGGCCCGCCACGACCTGATCGTGGTGGAGATCGTCGATCCGCGCGACCAGGAGATCCCGGCGGTGGGGCCGGTGGTGCTGCGCGATGCCGAGACCGGGGAGACCGCCCTGGTGAGCGGCAAGCGCCTGGCCCGCCAGCACGCCGAGCAGCGGCGGCGCGAGCGCGGTGAGCTGGCCCGCCTCACCCGCAAGCTCGGCGTCGACCGCCTGGAGCTGCGGACGGACAGGCCGTACATCAATACGCTGCTGGCGTTCTTCGAGCAGCGGAAGAAGAGGCTGCGGCGGGTATGAGGGGGAAGGCTCGCATCGCGCCCCCGCCCGGGCATGAATGCCCGGGCTACGGTGGAAACGAAAAGCCGGCTGAAGCCGGCTCCCAACAGACCGGTGTAGTTCGAGCCGGCTTCTGCCGGCTTTTCGGTTGGAACGTAGCCCGGGCATTCATGCCCGGGCGTACCGGCGGCCTCCTGGCGCTCTTCCTCCTCGCCACCCCCGCCCTCGCCCAGCTCCCCCAGGTCACCGTCGCCTTCGCCCCCTCCGCCCCCACCGTGGGCGACCGGGTCGAGGCCACGATCACGGTCCGGGTCCCCACGGCGGATCTGGTGGCCGATCCCCGGTTTCCGGCGTGGGGGAAGACGTGGGGGGAGGCGGAGGTCGAGAGAGGCGGCA
>JAICSG010000763.1 GCA_025937035.1 Thermoanaerobaculia bacterium
CTATGCCTCCCCAGCATAGCTCTCGGGAGGCCGTCCTGCCAACCGCCGGAGCAGGCCGGCGTACTGGTCCGCCACCCGCTCCCAGGAGAAGAGGCGGGCCGCCCGCTCGCCTGCCGCCTTCCCCAGAGCCCGCGCCTCCTCCGGGTTGATCAGGACCCAGCCCATCCCTTCGGCCAAGGTGCCGGGCTCCTCGGCCCGGAACCAGATCCCCACATCGCCCGCCACCTCGCGGTTCTCCGGCGTGTCGTTCACTAAAATGCAATTTTCGTACCCCATCGCCTCGACCAGGGCCGGGTGGGTCCCACCGACCTCGGTGGCGTGGACGTAGGCCAGAGCGTGCGAGAGCAGCTCGCGGTACCCCTCGCCGTAGATCGCCCCTGGAAAGAGGATGCGGGGATCGGCTCCCCGGGTGAAGCTCGCGATGAACCGCCCCGCGTAGGGGGCCCCGCCCACCATCACCAGCGGCAGATCGCCGCCAACCCGCCGGTAGGCCTCGGCCACCCGGTGGGGGTTGTTCTCCGGCTCAAAACGGCTGACGTAGAGAAAATATTGCCGAGGGGTGATACCGAGTTTTGCAAGCACCCCGGTCCCGGCCGGCGGCCGGGGGTCGACCCCGTAGGCGATCGGCACCGACTCCGCGCCGTAGCGCTCCAGGTAGTGGCGGCGGATCACCTCGGCGTCGGTGACCAAGGCGTCGGGCACCACGCAGGCGAGCCGCTCGGAGAAGGCGTAGACGGCGCGGCCGAACGCCCCCCACTTGGCCCGCCGCTTCTCGATGCCGTCGACGTTGAGCGCCACCGGAATCCCGCCCACCCCCAGCAGCGGCACGAACAGGGCGTTGGCCGAGTTCACCACCAGGGCGGCGTCGTAGCCGGCCGTGGCGGCGTGCAGGCAGGAGAGGAAGGTGTGGACCGGCGTGTCCAGATACTTGGTGCGGATCGTGGGCAGCACCACCAGCTCGGCCCCCCGCCAGCTCGTCAGGTCGCGCGGCGTCGAATGGGACCGGCAGTAGACGGTCACCTTGAAGCCGCGGGCGACGAGGCGAACGGAGAGCTCCTCCATCAGCGTCTCGTAGCCGCCATAGCGCCCCGGGATGCCCCGGCTTCCGATCAGGGCGACGGAGAGGGGTCTCACAGGGGCTCCCCCTGAATGCCGAACCACCGGTCGACCGCCGTCGTCCGGCGCCCCTGGATGATCCGGCGTCTCCTGAAAATCTCCTGGCGATTCCGCCACAGCCATCCATAGGCGCCGAGGGAGGTGCGCTCCCGCAGCAGCACCCAGCCCAGCGCGGCCAGGTCGCGGATCAGGGCCGGGAAAAAGGTACGGAGGAAATTTTCCCCCGTCTGGTGATAGATCCGCAGCAGGTACCGGTTCTTGAGGGAGTGGAGGTTGACCGCCGCCGGCATCGCCGACCGCCGCTCCGGCAGGTTGAACCGGCGGTGCTCGCAGACGGCCGCGGGCTCGTAGATCACCTCCCAGCCACGCTCCCGCAGCCGGAAGCAGAGCTCGGCGTCCTCGCGGAACGAGTGGAAGCGGGAGTCGAAGATCTCCCCCTCCACCGCCACGTCGTCGAGCGCCTCGCGGCGGAAGAGCGAGGCGGCGCCCGTGGCCCCGAAGACCCGCTCCGGCACGGACCACTGCCCCCGGTCCACCTCCCCCGAGCCGCGGTCCAGATGGCGCCAGTTGCGGGTGAGGAGCATGCCGCAGGCGTCGAGCCGCCTCGGCTCGGACGGCCGCACCAGCCGTCCCGTGACGGCGCCGATCCGGACCTCTGGGTGCGTCCGGACGCAGTCGAGCAGCCGGTTCACGTAGCCCGGCCCGGGGCGGGCGTCGGCGTTCAGGCTCAGCACCCAGGGGGCCCGGGTGTGGGCCAGGGCCTCGTTCATCCCCCCGGCGAAGCCGCGGTTCTCGGTCAGCCCGACCGCCTGGAAGGGAATCCCCGCCGGAGCGTGTGCCCGCGCCGTCTCCAGGCTGCCGTCGCGGCTGGCGCAGTCCACCACCACGATCTCCAACGGCCGGTGGTCCAGGGCGGCGATCGACTCGAAGCACCCCGGCAGATCGGCCGCCGAATCGTGCGTCACGATGCAGATTGCCACCGCCTCGCTCGATTCGCTCAAGAGACCGCCTCCGCCAGCCGGCGCGGCCGGGTCCAGCCCGAGAGAGCCCCCAGGAGGACTCCGCAGAGCCCGGCCAGCGCCTCCCACCGCGAGGTGGCCCGTCGAGGGCGGCGGAAGGGGAGGGCCAACAGCCGCAGGGCGATCCCGGGGATCAGCGCCGCGCGCGCCGTCCATGCCCAACCGCGGCCGTGATGCTTGGCGAGATAGCGGGTGAGATTCCGGTAGTAGATGAACAGGAAGGGGCCGTACCCAAGGCGCGGCACCGTGCTCCCCAGCCGGTGCCGGAAGCGGGCCGCCGGCCAGTAGCGGATCGTGAGGCCCGCGTCCCGGAGCCGCCTGGCGAGATCCACGTCCTCGAACCAGGCGGGATGGAAACCCGGATCGAATCCGCCCACCTTCTCCAAGGCCTCCCGCCGGAGCGCCAGGGCCGCCGCCGCCGGCTGCTCCACCGGGGCTCCGGCCGCCGGCTCGGGCTCCTCTCGCCAAGCGCCTGGCACCGGGAAAACGTGCGTCAGGAGCTCCCAGGCGGAGGGGATCTTCCGGAGCTGCCAGGCCGCCTGAGGCTCTCCCGCCGGCCCCAACAGACAGGGGGCCAGACCCGCCGCGTCCGGCCGCGCCGCGAACCCCTCCAGCAGGCGGTCGAGCGCTCCCTCCTCGGGGACCACGTCCGGATTCAGGATCAGCACGATCTCGCCCTTCGACTCCGCGATCCCCAGATTGGCCCCTCCCGCGAAGCCGAGGTTCCGGCCGGGCCTCAGGATGCGAATCCCCTCCGGCAGCGGCGCCGAGGAGCCGTTGTCCACCA
>JAICSG010000668.1 GCA_025937035.1 Thermoanaerobaculia bacterium
CGGCGTTCTCCCTCGGGCTGCTGGGGGACCCGGACGCCCAGCAGGCCCTCTTCGCCGCCGTCCGCGACAAGGACCGGGAGACCGGCGTGCTGGCCGTCGAGGCCCTGGGGCGGCTCGGGGCCCGGACGGTGGACGTGCTGGAGGCGCTCCTGCCGTTGCCGGAGGGGGAGCGCTGGGCGCGGCTCCTCCCCCATCTCTTCCGCTTCAAGGACGACACGGTGGTCTCGCTCGCCGAGCGCGGCCTCGCCCAGACCGACCCCGAGCTCCACGCCCGCGCCGCCTATGCCCTGTCGCGGGAGCCCAAGGCTCAAGGCCTCCCCACGCTGCGTAAGCTCCTGGCCGATCCCGCGCCGCGCGTCCGCGCCTGGGCCGCCCGCGCCCTGGGGATCGTGGGCGGCGAGGAGGATCTCGCCCTTCTGCGGCCGCTGCTCGACGATGGAGACCCCGGGCCCTTGATCCAGGCCCTGCGCTCGGCCCGGGCGCTCGCCGCGGGCGGCAAGGCGAAGCCCATCGCCGGCTGGACCTCGCGCCTGCGGGCGCTCCTCGACGATCCCCGCCCCGGCGTGCGGATGAGCGCCATCGAGACCTCCGGGGTCTGGGGATCGCCCGAGCTGAACGGCATCTTGGAAGCGCGCGCCGCGGACGGGGAGACCTGGGAGCGGGGTACGGCCCTGGTGGCCCTGGCGGCTGGCAAGGACCCGAAGGCGCTGGAGCTGGCCCAGGCCGCCGCCGGCTCCAAGGAGGACGTCCTGCGGGCCCGCGCCGCCGAGGCGGCCGGAGCGATCGGCCTGCCGGCGGCGGGCGCGCTCCTGGAGAAGCTGGCCGGCGACCCCAGCCCGCGGGTGCGGGCCGCGGCCCTCGCCGCCTGGCTGGCGGACGATCCCAAGGCTGTCGGTGCCGCCGATATCGCCCGCCGGGCCCTCACCGATCCCGATCCCACCGTGCGCGGCACCGCCTTCGACTGGCTGGTGGAGCATCCCATGGTGCCGCTGGGCAATCTCGCCGAGGCCCTGCCCGCGGTCTATCAGGAGGGGACCCAGGAGGAGGGGCTCGCCGCCGTGCGCGCCCTCGCCGCGCGGGCGGAAGCGGAGCCGCTGGAGCGGGGCGCCGGGATCGCCCTGCTGGAGCGGCTGACCGAGGGCGGCCCCTACGTGCTGCGGCGGGAGGCCGGGGAGCGCCTGGGCAAGCTCGGCCAGAAGGTGCCCCCGCTGCAGCCCGCGGCGCCGGTCAAGGACACCGAGATCTACCGCCAGATCGTCGAGCGTACCCGCCAGCCCCATACGGTCGAGATCCGTACCCAGCGGGGGACGATCACCGTGCGGCTCGCCTGCCCCCAGGCGCCGATGACCTGCCTCAACTTCCTGACTCTGGCCTCCCAGGGGCTCTTCGACGGCCTGACCTTCCACCGGGTGGTCCCCGACTTCGTCATTCAGGGGGGCGATCCCAAGGGGGACGGCAGCGGCGGCCCCGGCTATGCCATCCGGGACGAGATCAACCGCCTGCGCTACAAGCGCGGGGTGGTTGGCATGGCCCTGGCCGGCCCGGACACGGGGGGCAGCCAGTTTTTCATCACCCTGTCCCCCCAGCCGCACCTCGACGGCGGCTACACCGCCTTCGGCGAGGTGACCGCCGGCGCCGAGGTGCTGGACCAGATCCGTCTGGGGGACCGGATCGAGAAGGTGGTGGAGGTGCGATAGACTCCGGTCATGACGCTCAAGATCCTTCTCCTCGCGCTGCCTTCGGCCCTGCTCCTCACCGCGCTCGCGGGAGCGGGCGATCCTCCGGCCGCCTCTCCGGCGGCGAAGCCCGCCGCTCCGGAGGAGGCCGTGCTGGTCGGCCCCACCACCCGGGAGAAGGTCGAGGCGGCGCCGGAGTGGGCGCAGGCCGAGGTGGACGCCAAACCGGACGCGGGCGCGGCTCAAGGCCTCGGCACGGTCGAGCCGGGGGCGGAGGTCACGGTCTTCCTGGGCACCTGGTGCGGCGACAGCCGGCGCGAGGTGCCGCGCTTCTGGAAAGCCCTGGACACCGAGGGGGACGCCGTCCCCTTCCAGATCCGCTACGTGGGCGTCGATCACGACAAGAAACAGCCCGCCGATCTCCTCAAGGAGAACGACGTCCGCTATCTGCCCACCTTCATCGTGCGCCGCGGCGGCCGCGAGGTGGGGCGGATCGTCGAGAGCTCGCCCCACGGCGTCGAGCAGGACCTCCTGGCGCTGCTCACCGGCAAGGCGTCGGGCGTGCTCACCACCCGGCAGGACCTGACCTCGGCGACCCCTCATCCTTAAGGGTGTGCCAACCCTTCCTTCCAGAGACTCTGAAACCTTGGCCGCGGCCTTGCGTATCCACCCATGACGCGGGGAACGGAGCAACCGACCGACGAGGAGCTGGTTGCGGCGGTCCTCGGAGGAGACCGGGAACGGTTCGGTGACCTGATCGAGCGGTACCAGGCGCGGCTCGTCAACTATCTCTTCCGGCTGCTCCGCAACGCGGACGACGCGCACGACCTCGCGCAGGAGGTGCTCGTCAAGGTGTACCAGGTCCTGGATCGGTACGACCCGCAGTACAAGTTCTCCACCTGGCTGTTCCGGGTGGCCCAGAACGCGGCGATCGACCAGATCCGGCGGCGGCGGCTCAAGGTGGTCTCGCTCCGTCAGGAGGACGACGAGGGGGAGAACCGGGACTGGGATCTGCCGTCGCCCGAGCGGGGACCCTACGGCGAGATGCGCAACCGGGAGAGGGGTGGCGCGATTCAGGAGGCGATCGACACCCTTCCTTGGGAGTACCGGGAGCTGATCCTGCTCCGTCACTTCGGCGAGCTGCCCTACGAGGAGATCGCCAGGATGAAGCAGATGCCCCTGGGAACGGTGAAGAACAAGCTCTTCCGCGGGCGCCAGATGCTCAAGGAAAAGCTCCAGGATTTTTTGAGCGATTGAGGCGAGAAATCGAACAGGCTCGGGAGACAGGTCATGAGCAGGCCCGATCACAACACCTACCGCGAATGGCTGACCCTGGATGCCGACGGCATGCTCGACACCGGGGAGCGGGCGCTCCTCGACGACCATCTGGCCTCCTGCGCCGACTGCCGGCGCGAGCGCGAGAAGGACCTCGCCCTCGACGCCCTGCTCCAGCGCGACGCCCTGCCGGTGCGCGCCGACTTCCGGGACTCGGTGATGTCCGCCCTGCCGACCGCCGGCTGGGAGGCCCGCTCCCCCCGTGCCTGGCGCTTCACCGCGGCGGTGATCGTGCTGCTGGGCGCCCTC
>JAICSG010000015.1 GCA_025937035.1 Thermoanaerobaculia bacterium
AGCTTGTGGATCGACAGGTCGGCCAGCTTCAGATCGAGCGCCACCGGCACGCCCGGCCCTTTCTGGGTGGTGTCGACCGAGATCAGCCCCTTGAAGGAGCCGTCGGCGTAGCGGGCCCGCTCGACCCCCACATCCACGCCGTCCGGGCCGCCGGTGAAGGAGGCGCGGATGTCCTGGATCACCCGGCCGTACGCGGCGAAGCGCGGCGCGGTGGCGGTCCCCCGGTAGCTCCACCCCGCGGAGGTCCAGAGGAAGCGGGCGTCGCCGGCGACCGGCCCCGCGAGCGGCTCCGCCGTCCAGCCCAGGCGGTTGACCCAGTGGGCTTGAGCGTCGGCATGGAGGTTGAGCTCCACCCGCCGGCTCTCCGCCCGGTAGTCCACGAAGCCGTTGGCCTTACCCGTCAGGTCCGGCCCGGCGAAGCGGGTGTTGGTGATCTCGACCCGCCCCTTCTCGGGGATCACGCTCCCGCGCGCCGAGACGGTGACCGCGTAGGGTTTGGCGTGGGGGAGGGTGGCGACCACCTCCTGGGCGGTGGCCAGCAGGTCGATCCGGTTCCCGCCGTGCCCGCCCCGCTCGGCGCGGCCGATCCCCCGCCCCCAGATCGCCTTGGCGTCGAGGTGGAAGGGGAGGTGGCGCTCGTTGAGCTGGAAGGTGCCGTCCTGGACCAGGATGTGGCCGATCCGCACGTCGAAGCGCTGTGGGCCGCCGCCGGGGCCGAAACGGAATTCCGGCAGGTTGGTCGAGCCGTCGGGGTTGACCTGGAGGTAGACCTGGGGGCGGAGGACCTCGATCTCCTCGATGTCGAACCGCCGCTGGCGGAGATCCTGGAGGGAGGCCCGCATCTCTACGTAGGGGAAGCGGGCCACCGGTGGATCGCCCGGCCGCGGGCCGGGGATGACCACGTCGCGCAGCTCGAACGTGGGGGGGAAGAAGGAGTAGTCGATGCTCCCGATGCGGACGTCCCGGTTGAGGAAGCGCGAGACCGGAGCCACCAGCCGCTCCCGGAGCTTCTCCCGCGCCAGACGGCTCTGGACGAAGAACCACAGGCCCGCGCCGAGGGCGACCAGCAGGAGGAGCCCCCAGAAGAAGGGGCGCACCACCCAGCGCCGCACCCGGCCGGGCCGCTTGCGGGCCGGCTCCGCGGGCGGGGTCTCCTCCGCGGGCGTGGGCTCCGGCGGCTCGCTCACTCGGGCGTCCCCCCGTCCCAGCCCCCGCCTCCGGACAGTCCCCCTTCCGCCAGGCCGCCCCAGCGGAGCTTGCCGCGCAGGCTGTCGTAGAAGCTGCGCTCGCTGACCTTGACGAGCTGCACCTTGGACTCGCCGCGGGTGATGCGCACGGTGTCGCGGAAGCCGAGCGAGGTCCCCTCCTGGCCGTCGAGGGTCAGGTAGACCTCCTCGCGCTGGGTCTCCAGGGTCACCTCGATCGGCCCGGCGTCGGGCACCACGATCGGGCGCAGCGACAGGGCGTGCGGGCAGATGGGGGTGAGCACGGCCACCGGCAGCAGCGGATTGAGCACCGGGCCGCCGGCCGAGAGGTTGTAGGCGGTCGAGCCGGTGGGGGTGGAGATGATCAGGCCGTCGGCGCGGAAGCGGGCGATCAGGTGGCCGCTCACCCGCAGGGTCAGCTCGATGATGCGGGAGAGGGCGCTCTTGTTGATCACGGCGTCGTTGAGCACCCGGAAGAGGGAGGGGGCGCCGCCGTCGCGCCGCAGCTCGACGTCGAACAGCGAGCGCTCCTCGATGGCGTAGCGCCCCTCCAGCACCTCCACCAGGGTGGGGTAGAGCTCGCCGCGGTTGATCTCGGTGAGGAACCCGAGGTTGCCCAGGTTGACCCCGAGGATCGGCACCCCGGGCACCACTGTCCGCGCCACCGACAGGAGGGTGCCGTCGCCTCCCAGCACCACCACCAGATCGTAGGCGCCCGCGGGATCGAAGGCCCGCTCGCCGCGGATGCCGCGGGCCTGGAGGGTGGCCTCGTCGAGGGCCGCCTCCAGCCCCCGGCGGCGCAGCCACTCCGAGAGCTCGTGCGCCGTGTTGACGGCGTCCCGGCCGGCCGGCTTGGCCACGATTCCCACGCGCTGGATCACGGCTCCCCCTTCCGGAAGAGGGCGAAGGCCTCCCGGTTGCCGCCGGTGCCGGCCACCGGCGAATCGAAGACCCCCAGGCCGGTGAGCCCCAGGGCGGCGATCCCCGCCGCGCATTCGTCGATCACCCGCCGGCGGACCTCCTCGTCGCGCAGGATCCCCCCCTTGCCCACGGCGCCCCGGCCGGCCTCGAACTGCGGCTTGATCATCGGCAGCAGGAGGCCCGAGGGTCTGAGGTGGGGCAGCAGGGCGGGGACGATCTTGAGCAGGGAGATGAAGGAGACGTCGATGGTGATCAGATCGCACGGCTCGGGCAGGGCGTCGGCGGTGAGATTGCGGGCGTTGATCCGCTCCATCACCACCACCCGGGGGTCGGTGCGCAGCCGGTGATCGAGCTGGCCGTAGCCGACGTCCAGGGCATAGACCCGCGCCGCTCCCCGCTGCAACAGGCAGTCGGTGAAGCCACCCGTGGAGGCCCCCACGTCGAGGCAGATCCAGCCGGCGGGATGGAGATCGAAATGATCGAGGGCATGGGCCAGCTTGCGGCCGGCCCGCGAGACGAACGGCTCCTTGGGCGCCAGCACCGCCACGCGCGCATCCGCGGAAACCGCGGTTCCCGGCTTGTCCACCCGCCGTCCCTCCACTTCGACCGTGCCCGCCATCACGGCGCGGCGCGCCTGCTCCCGGCTGGGGAACAGCCCGCGTTCCACCAGGAGCTGATCGAGGCGCAGGTTTGCAACGGATGTGCCCACGATCCCTATATATCACTGACCCGCCGGGGGTTGCGCCTCGCCCTCCACGCCGCGCAGGCAGAAGGGGAGCGCCATCACGAAGAGGATGGGCCGCTGCACCTCGGCGTCCTCCCAGTTGTTCTCGAACAGGCCCGCCAGGTTGAAGGCGAGGAGGGCGAGCAGCACTCCCATATAGAGGTCGGCCCGGGGCCCCCGGCGTCCTCCCTCGCGGACGTAGGCCCGCCGGGCGGCCAGGGCCGCCACCAGGGTCATCGCCAGGTAGGCGGCGAGGCTGGGGAGCCCCCGCTCGGCCGCGAGCTGGAGCAGGGTGTTGTGGAGGTGGGGGACCTCGTAGCGCGGCGCCGCCGGGGCGCGGTAGACCGGATAGAACCGCTTCACCATGTCGGGCCCCACGCCGAACAGGGGGCGCTGCCGCACCATGGTGATCCCCGCCTCCAGCATGCAGAGCCGGTCGTAGTTCGAGCTGTCGCGCAGGTCGACGATCGAGAGCATCCGGTGGAGGATGGGCACCGGCGCCAGGGCCACGAACAGCACCGCCGCCGGCAGGTAGGCGAGGAGCAGGCGGGGGGCCCGGAAGGCGATCATCACAGTCAGCGAGAGGGCCAGCGCCACCCAGGCGTTGCGCGTGTAGCTGCCGAGCAGGGCGGCGTTGATCACCACCAGCGCCGCCCACCGCCAGGGGACCCGCCAGCGCGGGGTGTAGAGCATCGAGGCGAGCAGCAGCAGGTCGCAGACCAGCAGGAAGCCGGAGAAGGTCATGTAGTGCGAGAACGGGCCGCGGATCCGGCGGTCGATGTCGCCATAGCCGAAGAGGAACTGCGAGAGCCCCTCGCAGGCGAGCAGGGCGGCGAGCCCGATCAGGGTATCGAGGACCAGCCGTACCTGCCGCTCTCCGCGCACCAGGAAGGGGGCGGCGAGGAGGGTCGACAGGATGAAGATCTCCGACAGGCCGCGCGTGCTGGCCATGGGGTCCGGCGAGGCGAGGACCGAGCCCACCAGCAGCAGGAGATAGACGCCGGCCGGGATCGCCATCGGCGCCAGCACCCGCCAGGGCACGGAGCGGCGGCGCGTCCAGGGGAGGGAGAGGACGGTCAGCCCGAGCAGGACGTTCGAGATGGCGATGCCGAAGATCGCCGCCAGGTGCGAGAGGTACAGCCAGAAGCCCGCGCGCTCGGCGCGGGTCTCGGAAGCCTCGAACAGGGGAGCCACGGCGGAGCGCGGCGCGGGGGCCGGCGGGACCTCAGCGCCCGACGGCGGAGGCGGGGAGCGCCTCCTCGATGAGCATGATCGGGATGTCGGAGACGATCGGATAGACCAGGCCGGAGGCTGCGCAGTAGAGCCCCTGCTCCACCACCGGCTCCTCGTCCCGGAAGTGCTCGCGGTACTTTTCCACCAGCGGCCCGCGCACCTCGCGGGGGAGCTCGATCAGCTCCAGCTCCCCCTTGGTCTTCGGGCAGACCAGGATCTCCAGCAGCTCGGGGTCGACGGCCATGGCCCCGCAGGATATCACACGCCTCACACCCGGAAGCGGTAGGTGAGGACCAGCGACTCGCTCCCCGGGTTGTGCGTATAGAGGCCGGCGTTCGAGAGATGGAAGAGCAGCAGGCCGACCCGGCCGTGGGCCCCGAGCCCCCGGGAGAGCTCGATGCCGGAACGGAACTCGACTGGCCCGCCGAGGCGGAAGCCGTTGCCCGGCCGGTAGAGCCCGGGGGCAAACTGGATGCTCAGCTCCCAGGGCTTGGCGAGCGGCATGTCGGCGCGCAGCCCGGCGTAGACGTAGGCCGACCCCTTGGAGTTGACCATCGCCCCGGCGGCGGGGGTGAGGGGCGGGAACCAGCCCGGCAGCCAGCCCAGGCGGAAAGGAGCCCAGTCGACCTCCGCCCCCGCCTCGGCGCGGGTGTCGGGATCGAAGATGTTGAAGGAGCCGGCGCTCACCACGGCGGCGGCGGGCTGGGCGTGAACGGGACGGCCGGCGAGCAGGCCCGCCCCGAGGGCGAGAAGGACGGCGAGGAAGGGTGCTCCGTTCGAGGGTCTCATCGGCGCTGGGTATAGCACCGGAGGAGCCTCCGGCTCAAGGCGGAGGAGATCCGATAAGATGGCCGTACCGTGGCCCCCCCCGAGATCTCCATCGTCGTCCCGGTCTACAACGAGGAGGAGAACCTACCCCTGCTGGCGGCCGAGATCCACGGCGCCATGCGCCCCCTGGGCCGACCCTACGAGGTGATCTACGTGGACGACGGCAGCACCGACGGCAGCCCGGGGGTCCTCCAGGAGCTGGCCCGCGAGGACCCGTCCACGCGGGTGATCCGCCAGCGGCGCAACTCGGGGCAGACGGCGGCCCTCGACGCCGGCTTCCGCTTCGCCCGCGGCGGCATCGTGGTCACCCTCGACGCCGATCTGCAGAACGACCCGGCGGACATCCCCCGGCTCCTCGAGGCGATGGACGAAGGCTACGACGTGGTCAGCGGCGTGCGCACCAACCGGCGGGACACCTTCGTGCGCAAGGCTTCCTCGCGCATCGCCAACCGGGTCCGCAACCGCCTCACCCGGGACAACGTCACGGACGTGGGCTGTACCCTGAGGGCCTGCCGGGCCGAGTATCTGCGCGGCATCCCCGTGTTCACCGGCATGCACCGGTTCCTCCCCACCCTGCTGGCGATGGCGGGGGCGCGGAAGACCGAGATCCCGGTCAACCACCGGCCGCGGCTCCACGGCCAACCCAAATACAACATCAGCAACCGGCTCTGGCGGGCGCTGGCGGACCTCTTCGCCGTGCGCTGGATGCAGAAGCGCTGGATCGACCGCCGGCTCTCCGAGGAGATCGACGCTTGGAACACAAGTTTATCTGGGACGCCTGGACCGCCGTCGGCTTCCTCGGCCAGGCCCTCTTCTTCGGCCGCTTCTTCGTCCAGTGGATCGCCTCCGAGCGGCACAAGCGGAGCGTCGTCCCCCGGTCCTTCTGGTACCTGAGCCTGGCCGGAGGCGCGGTGCTGCTCGTCTACGCCATCCACCGGCGGGACATCGTGATCACCGCCGGACAGGCCACCGGCTTCCTGATCTACTCCCGGAACCTCTGGCTCATCCACCGGCACACACCCGCCACGGATGCCGACTGATCCCGATTGATCCCGAAATGCGGCGGCGGCGCGACCTGCTGATCCTGGCCCTGCTGGGGGCGCTGCTCTACCTGCCGGGCTTGGGGTTGCGAGACCTCTGGAACCCGGACGAGGCGCGCTACGCCGAGGTGGCGCGGGAGATGCGCGAGCTGGGCCACTGGGCGGTGCCCTACCTGAACGGCCGGATCTACAGCCAGAAGCCGCCGCTCTTCTTCTGGTCGATCGCCGCCGCGGGCGAGCTCACGGGCGGGGTCGACGAGACCTCGGCCCGCCTCCCCTCGGCCCTCTCCGCGATCGGCGCCCTGCTGCTCGTCTACCTGCTGGGCGAGCGCTTCTTCGGCCGCCGCGCCGCCTGGCTCGCCGCCGCCGCCTTCGGCACCTGCTTCAAGGTGATCTGGCAGGCGCGGTTCGGGCAGATCGACATGCTGCTCACCGCCCTGGTGACCCTCGGCGTCTGGCTCTGGGCGCGGGGGTACACCGAGAAGCGGCCCGGCTTCTACTGGGGGTTCTTCCTGGCCGCCGGGCTCGCCACCCTGGCCAAGGGGCCGGTCGGCCTGCTGCCGCCCCTACTCGCGATCCTCCTCTTCCTCTGGATCACCGGCGACCGGGAGGAGATCCGGCGGCTGCGGATCGGCCGCGGTCTCCTCCTCTGGGCGGCGGTGATGCTCGCCTGGCTGGTGCCGGCCGGGCTGGAGGCCGGGGAGGGCTATCTGCGGCAGATCGTCTTCCGGCAGACCGTCACCCGCTACGCCACCCCCTGGCACCACTTCGCGCCCCCCTGGTTCTACCTGACGGTGATCCCGGGCGACTTCTTTCCCTGGTCCTTCCTGCTGCCCACGGCGGTCGTGGTGGGCTGGAAACGGCTGGCGGGACGCCTGCGCCCCTTCCACCAGGAGGGGGGGCTGCCGCGGGCCGGCTTCCTCTTCGCCCTCTGCTGGGTGGTGGTGACCCTGGTCTTCTTCAGCATCTCCGCCGCCAAGCGGTCGGTCTACATCCTGACGATGTATCCGGCGATGGCCCTGCTGGTGGGGGCGGGGCTCGACCTCGCCGCGGCCGAATGGCCCCGCTTCCGCCGCGCGGTCGCGATCCCGATCGGGATCGTGGTCGGGCTCACCCTGCTGATCGCGGCCGCCCTGCCGGTCCTGGGGCACCGCCGGCCGGAGACCGCTCTGCTGGGGGGCATGGCCTTCGCCTGGGGATTGGCGGGCGTCCTCCTCCCCCTTCTCCTGGGAGCGGCGATCGCCTGGTGGGCCGCCCGCTCCGGAGCGGTCCCCCGCGCCACCGCCGCGCTCTCGATCGGCATGGCTCTCACCGGGCTCGCCATGGCCCTCTACGCGCTGCCGCGCTTCGACCTCTTCAAGTCCGCCCGCGGCCTCTCCAGGACCCTGGTGGCCCGCATGGCCCCGGGCGAGCCCTACGCGATCTACCCTCGCCTCGACTCGACCTTCCTCTTCTACACCCACCGCTACTGCGTGGACATCGACAGCGTGGAGACCCTGCGCCGGACGCTCGCCCGCCCCGGCCGCGTCTGGCTCCTGGCCGAGCGGGACGACTACGCCCAGCTCAAGGATCTCCCGCCGCTGATCGAGATCGCCCGCGACGCCGACCCCAGGGAGGGGTACATCCTGTTTTTGAAGCCCTAGCCAGTAGAAAAGGTAGGGGAAAGTTCTCAAGGACATCAAGGACTGCAAGGACCACAAGGACAAGAAAGCACCGGTCTAACTACTTCTTTCGTCCTTGATGTCCTTGGCGTCCTTGCAGTCCTTGATGTCCTTGATCAGGATTTCTGGCGCGCGGACGGCTTGGGCTTCTTCTTCTCTCAGGGACGGTCTGCCCGACGTGCCTTCGCGATCGCCTTGTCAGAAACGGGTTTCTGCTGCCGGCGTAGGTCGAGCAGTGCCTCGATGGCTGCTGCCCGGCGCTGCAGGAACTTCTGATCCTCGACCGCTTGCTGCGCCAGGCGGGGGAGGACGGTACTGCTGTCTTCGTTGACGATGGCCATTCTGAATCCCCTCATCGACATCGTAGCTCAGGTCTCTCTATCGTTGAGGTGTATTGCTGCCGTAATACACTAGTGATACACTCTTCTCCGACGGGGCCCCGTCATGGACCTACGTAAAGGAGAAGAGAAATGACCCTTCGCATTCAATCCGTTCTGCTGCTCCTCCTGCTGTTGCTTCCCGTGGGCCTCCGCGCTCAGGAGCAGGACGACCCCAACGTCATGGCCCAGAAGAGGACGATTCACGACATCCGCGACGTCGGCACGGCGATGTTTCGCTGGTACCACGACCAGGTGGCGCCGAAGCGGAGCGCGGAGTCCCACGCCAGGGCCGAGGAGGAGAGCGCGGCGAAGTCGGCGGACCTCACGCGGATCCCGGTGATCTCCCGGGAGGACCTGGCCGCGATCCTGGTCCCCAAGTACATCGCCGCCATCCCGTCGGAGGACGGCTGGGGGCACCCCTACGAATTCCGGTTGAATACCCAGGACCCGAACGCGACCGTGGTGATGGCGCTGCGCAGCGGCGGGCGGGACGGCCAGTTCTCCGGCGACGTCTACACGGTGGACTCTTTCAATCCCACCGACTTCGACCAGGACATCACCTGGATGGACGGCTTCTTCATGCGCTGGCCCCAGGCCAAGCCGGACTGGAGCCCGCGTCAGGGCTCGAGGTAGGGCACCAGCAGCCGCTCGATCCCCCGCGCCTTGCCGGTCGCCTCGTCGATGTCGATCACGGTGCCGGCGAGGCGCACGTCCCGCTTGGCCACCTCGAAGGAGGAGGGGGTCTGGAGGAGGAAGCGCTTGAGGACCTTGTCCACCCGCATGCCGATCACCGACTCGTAGGGACCGGTCATGCCGGCGTCGTTCTGGAGCGCCGTGCCGTTGGGGAGGATGCGCTCGTCGGCCGTGGGGATGTGGGTGTGGGTGCCGACCACGGCGCTCACCCGGCCATCCAGATAGAAGCCCATGGCCTGCTTCTCGCTCGTCACCTCGGCGTGAAAGTCGACGAAGATCACCTTGTACTTGGGGTCGAGCCCCCGCAGCAGCTGGTCCACCTTGTGGAAGGGCGAGTCGAGGTTGCTCATGTAGACCAGCCCCTCGAGGTTGATCACCGCCACCGGGATGCCCGCCGCCGTCTCCCCGAGATGCAGGCCCTTCCCCGGATTGCCGTCGGGGTAGTTGGCGGGGCGGAGGAGCTTGGGATGGCGCTCCAGGAGGTCCAGGACCTCCTTCTTGTCCCAGACGTGGTTGCCGGTCGTGTAGACGTCGACGGCCAAATCCTCGATCTCCCGCAGCACGTCCGGCGTGACGCCGAAGCCGCCGGCCGAGTTCTCGACGTTGACCACCACGTAGTCGGCCTGGTGCTGGTCGACCAGCCGGGGAAGTAGGTTCTGAAGGGCCCGCCGCCCCGGCTTGCCGATCACGTCGCCGACGAAGAGGAGCTTCAATTGTCCCCGTCCCTTATCGCGCGTACTCGACCGACCGGGTCTCGCGGATCACCGTGACCTTGATCTGGCCGGGGTAGGTCAGCTCCTGCTCCACCTTGCGGGCGATGTCCTTGGAGAGCCAGAGCGCCTGCTCGTCGCCGATCTTGCCGCTGTCGACGATGATGCGGATCTCGCGGCCGGCCTGGATGGCGAAGGTCTTCTGCACCCCCTTGAAGCTCGACGCGATCTCCTCCAGCTTCTCCAGCCGCTTGACGTAGGTCTCCAGCACCTCGCGGCGGGCCCCCGGCCGGGCGGCCGAGAGGGCGTCGGCGGCGGTCACCAGCACCGCCTCCACCGTCTGCGGATCGTAGTCGCCGTGGTGGCAGGCCATGGAGTGGACCACCTCCTCGGTCTCGCCGTACTTGCGCAGCAGGTCGATGCCGATCTGCAGGTGGGTGCCGTCCATCTCGCGGTCGATCGCCTTGCCGATGTCGTGCAGCAGGCCGCCGCGGCGGGCCACAGCGATGTTGGCCTTGAGCTCGGCCGCCATGGTGCCGGCCAGGAAGGCGACCTCCTTGCTGTGCTGGAGCACGTTCTGGCCGTAGGAGGTGCGGTAGCGCAGCCGCCCCAGGAGCTTGATCAGCTCCGGGTGCATGCCGGGGATCCCCAGCTCCAGCAGCGCCGACTCCCCCTCCTGGAGGATCTTGGTCTCGAATTCCGCCTTGACCTTCTCGACGATCTCCTCGATGCGGGCGGGGTGGATGCGGCCGTCGACGATCAGCCGCTCCAGGGCGACCCGGGCCACCTCGCGGCGGAACGGATCGAAGCCCGAGAGGATCACCGCCTCCGGGGTGTCGTCGACGATCAGGTCGACCCCCGTCGCGGTCTCCAGGGCGCGGATGTTGCGCCCCTCGCGGCCGATGATGCGCCCCTTCATCTCGTCGTTGGGGAGCATGACCACCGAGACGGTGGTCTCGGAGACGTAGTCCGAGGCGGAGCGCTGGACGGCCATGCCGATGATGCGCTGGGCCTGTTTGGAGGCCTGCTCGCGGGCCTCGTCCTCGATGCGCTTGACGATGTGGGCGGCCTCGATCCTGGCCTCGTCCTCCATCACCCGCACCAGCTCGTCCTTGGCCTGCTGGGCGGTCAGGCCGGCGATCTGCTCCAGCTTGACGCGCTCCTCGGACAGCAGGCGTTCGAGGTCGGCCTCGCGCTTCTCGAGGCTCTTCTCGCGGGTGGCCAGCGAGCGGTCGAGCTGCGAGAGCTCCTTGTCGCGCCGGGCGAGCTCGTCCCCCCGTTTGTCCAGGCTGTCCGACTTCTGGGTGAGGCGGCGCTCCTGCGCCTCGAGCTCGGAGCGCTGCTTGCGGGAGACCTTCTCGAACTCGCTGCGGGCCTGGAGGAGCTTCTCCTTGGCCGCGACCTCGGCCTCCCGCATCTGGGTCTCGCTCTGCCGCTTGGCGTCCTCGACGATCTGGGCGGCCTCGCGCTGCGCGGCCTCCAGCATGCGCGCCCGTTCCTGACGCACGGCGCGCCATCCGAAACGGAGGACCAGGCCCGCGGCGAGCAGGATCGCCACGGCCAGAATGATGATTGCGGTATTCACCGGTTACCCCTTATATGCAACGGGACCGGTGAGATCCGGGGAAGGCCTCCTCGATGGGAGGAGGAAGATAAAGGGCATCCCCCACGCGGCCGTGTGGGCCGTGCGTTTAGAACCTGAAACGCGCCAGGTGGGTGTCCGCTTCGTGAGCCGTTAGCGTCCTCGTCGATGCGAGGCTGGCACGGGCCACACGAGTAAAAGACTCCCGTGGAATGAATGTTGGTTCTACAAGCGTAGAACCCATCACGAACCACACAGGGGATGCTGACCTTTGTTCCATAATATCTTCGAGCTGGCGCCGCCGTGCCCCTGCTTCAACCCTCCAGGGCGTGAGTTAATTCCTCCGTCAGCGCCGCCACCTTCTCCCTGATCTCGACACGTTCCCCTTCTTGCCGATTCTGTATCTGAAACAGCTCATCCGCGAGGTTGAGCGCCGCCAGGATAGCGATCCGGGCCGTATCGCCCTTCACCTGCCCGGCCACCTCCCGCATCTTGCGGTCCACGAGGGCGGCCAGCTCCTGGAGATATCCGTTCTCGTCACTCCCGCGGACGGAGTACACCTCGCCGAAAATCTCGACCTGCGTCGTGGTTGCAGCGGGCATGGCTCATCCGTCCGTCGGTAGTCGCCTGACCGGCCAGCAAGTGACGTAGTGCCAGCGGTTTGGCGAAGGACACTATACCACAGGTGTCAAAAGTGCCCGGAAGGGGGCAAATCGTGCCGGGATGGCACCGGCCCCGTTTGCTACCATCCCCACCCATGCGCCGCAGCCTCCCCCTGTTCCTCCCCCTGACGCTCCTCCTCGCCGCCCCCGTCCTGCCGGCCGGGCTCCCCGCCGCCCTCTCGGGCCTGTCGTTCTCGCCCGACGGCGGCAAGGTGCTGGTCTCGATGGACACCGACGGCGTCCCCAACGCCTACGCCCTGCCGGTGGCCGGCGGCCCGCCCCTCCAGCTCACCCGGTCGGCCAGGGACCCCGTCCGGGTGGTGAGCTACTTTCCGGCCGACGAGCGGGTGCTCTACCGGAGCGGCCCGGCGGGGGACGAGGACCACCTCTTCGTGCGGGAGCCGGACGGCAAGGCCGTGGAGCTCGCGCCGGGCAAGACCGACCGCTTCCTCGGCTGGACGGCGGACGGCGGCCTGTGGATCGAGATCGACAACCCCGGCGCCCAGTCGCGGGACCTCTACAAGGTCGCGGGCGCCGGGTACGCGAAGACCCTGACCGACACCAACGGCTCCCCGCGGGACCGGCTGGCCGCCGTCTCCCCCGACGGCCGCTTCCTCGTCTACGCGGAGAACAACAACGATCTGGTCCGCAACGTCCGCATCCACGACCGCCAGACGAGGCAGGACCGCGAGCTGCTGACCGGCGAGGGGTTCGCGGTCCACATCCCCCTCGGCCTCAGCCCGGACGGCGCGGCCCTGCTCACCCTCAACGACGTGGACAGCCAGTTCCGGGGGCTGGCCCGCGTCGAGCTGGCGACCGGCGCCAGCCGCAACCTGGTCCACAAGAGCTGGGACCTGCTCGGCGCCCGCTATTCGCCGGACGGCAAGCGGATCGCCGTCATCGCCGGCGGGGACACCCGCTCGGGGCTGGAGCTCTACGACGCCGCCACCCTGCAGCCGGTCCCCCTGCCGGACCTCCCCCCGCTCGGCGAGGTGGAGGCGGTCGCCTTCTCCCCCGACGGCCAGAAGCTCGCCTTCCTGGGGAGCGGCGCCACGACCCCGCCGGGGGTCTGGGTCTGCGACCTGGCCAAACCGGCCGCCCCGCGCAAGCTGGTGGGGGGCGAGCCGGGCGACTGGGTGGGGGGAGAGGTGACGCGCTTCAAGTCCTTCGACGACCGCGAGATCCCCGGCATCCTCTACAAGCCCCGGCAGGCCCCGGCGGGCGGCGGCAAGCTCCCGGCGGTGGTCTGGGTCCACGACGGCCCCAGCGGGCAGGCGCGGCTGGGCTTCGACCCCATCATCCAGACCCTCGTCCAGCGCGGCTACGCCGTCTTCGCGGTGAACCACCGGGGGAGCTTCGGCTACGGCAAGGCCTTCCTGCGGCTCGACGACCGCCAGCACGGGGTGGTCGACCTCAAGGATTGCGTGGCCGCCCGCGGCTGGCTCGCCGCCTCGGGCTGGGCCGATCCCGGACGGATCGCCATCGGCGGCGTGGGGCACGGCGGCTACCTGGCCCTCTCCGCCCTCGCCTTCACCCCCCTGGAATTCGCCGCCGGGGTCGACCTCTTCGGGGTCTCCGACTGGCAGCGGGTGATCAACGGGCTCCCCTACGGGTCGGCCGAGCGCACCATCCTCGCCGACGAGATGGGACACGTCATCGACTGGCAGACCGGCTCGGTCAAGTCCCCCCACGATCATCCGGGGGAGATCGCGCGTCCGCTGCTCCTCGTCCAGGGGGCGCGGGACACCCTGGCGATCCCCTCCGAGGCGGCCGACATCGCCGCGGCGCTCAAGAAGAAAAAGCAGGTGGTGGAGGAGATCGTCCTGCCGGACGCCGCCCACGGCTTCGTGCTGCGGGCCGACCGGGAGCGGGTCTACAAGGCGGTGGGGGATTTTCTGGACCGGGCTCTCAAGGCCGGTACCGCGAAATGAACCCCTCGATCAACCGCCGCGCGATCGAGTAGTGCGACGGCAGCCCGGGGAGGGTGTCGGCCGTGAACCAGCCGGCGTCCTCGATCTCCCCCTCCTGGAGCCGGAGATCGCCGGCGGCGTAGTCGGCCACGAAGCCGATCATCAGGGAGTGGGGGAAGGGCCAGGGCTGGCTGCCGAAGTAGCGGACGTTCGCCACCTCGACCCCCACCTCCTCGCGCACCTCGCGGACCACCGTCTCCTCCAGCGATTCGCCGGGCTCCACGAAGCCCGCGAGGGTGCTGTAGACCCCCGGGGCGAAGTGGGGGGAGCGGGCGAGCAGGATCTCGTCCCCCCGCTCGATGCGCACGATCACCGCCGGGGAGATACGCGGGAACTGCTGGAGACCACAATGGGGGCAGACGCGGGCGAGCTCGTCCTCCTTGCGCTCGGTCCCGGCGCCGCAGCGGCCGCAGAAGCGGTGGTCGCGGTCCCAGTCGACGATCTGCACCGCGCGGCCGGCGAGCTTCCAGACCTCCTCGTCGAGGGCGCCGAAGAGCCGGCGGAGCCCCTGGAAGGCCATCCCGGCCGGCGGCTCGGCGTCCGCGGGCACGCCCACGCCCCAGGCCTCGGCCTCTCCGAGGGAGCCCACGAGGTGCGGCTCCTCCGCGGGCAGGCCGAGCGCGGCCCATTCCTCCCCGGTGGGCACCCGCGCGGCCGTCCCCTCCTCCTGGAAGACCAGGAGCTCGCTCCCCCGGAAGGCGAGCCAGAGGCTCACGGAGGGCCGCCCGCCGGAAGGCCCAGCAGGTAGTCGGCGAAGACCTGGTTGAAGAGGGCCCCCGGCCGCCGCCCCCGGAGCAGAGCGACGGCGTCCTTCCCTTCCACTCCCAGATAGACCAGGATCAGCCCCGCCAGCAGGGCCGAGCGGTTGAAGCCCATGCCGCAGTGGGAGAGCACCCGGTGGCCGGCCGCCACCAGCGACGCCGCCATGCGGGCCACGCCGTGGAGCTTGGGCATGTCCGGCAGCTCCTCGTCGTAAATCGGGAAGTAGATGTAGAGGACGTGGTTGGGCATGGTGGGGATGTCGCGGTCGATTTCCCCTTCGAGGTCGATGACCACGGTGATCCCGTGCTCCTCCACGTACCGCCAGTCCTCGATCTTGGGGGAGAGGAACAGGCAGCCGGCGTCGTCCAGGCAGACGATGTTCATCTCAGAGGCGCCACCACTCGAACTTCTTCTTTTCGGGATTCCAGAAGATGTGGAACGCGTCGCACTTGTCGTCGTGCAGGTTGAGCCCCATCCCCTGGCCGCCCCCCCGGTGGGTCCTGGCCTCGTCGCCCAGGGGCTCGACGGCGATCTTGGCCTCGGATGAGCAGAGGGCATCCTCGCCGCCACCCTTCACGGGGAAGTCCAGCGTCCAGACCGGGGTTCCCGCGGCGAGCGGGCCGTGCACGATCCCCACCACGACGTGGTCCTTGCGCAGGCCGGTGAGGGCGAAGTCCGCGCGGCCGTCCTGGTCGAGGTCGGCCTCCAGGACGCTCTGGGCGCTCCACTGCACGGTGGGATCGTGCTCCCGGGCGGCGTCGAGGGCCGTCCGGGGCGAGCGCAGGCCGGCGCAGCCCGCGCAGAACGTGAGGAGCAGCAGGACGGCATGGAATCTGAGATCGGATCGTGAGAACGGGCTCAAGGTTGTCCCCTCCGGAGGGGGATCATATCGCGGCCGGGGAGGGGGGGCTGGCCACATCCCCCTTCCGGAGGTGCTGGTCGATCATCACCGCCGCGATGTTCCCCGTCCCCATCGCCACCGCCACCTGCTGGGTCATGGGCCGGAGATCCCCCGCGATCCAGACCCCGGGGACGTTGGTGTCGCCGCGCTGGGATCGGGCTTGAGCATGCTTGCCCGTGGGGGCCATCTCGACCCCGAGCTGCCGGGCGAGGTCGGTCCGGCCGCGGGCGTCGCTGGAGACGAAGAAGGCCTCGGCGGTGATCGTGGTGCCGTCCTTGAGCTCCAGGCCGCTGAGCTCGCGCTTCTCCCCGATCAGCCGCTGGATCTCGCCGGTCAGCACCGGGATGTTCTTCTCCCGCAGCCGGGCGGCCCGGGGCTCGGAGAGGTCGCGGCCCCCGGCGAGCAGGACCCGCAGCTTCGGCGTGTAGCGGGAGAGCGCCACCCCCATGTCCGCCGCCCAGTCGGCCGGGCCGGTGCCGATGACCACCGTGTCCCGGCCGAACAGCTCCGGCCCCTCGCAGTCCGTGCAGTAGAAGAGGTTCCCCTTGCCGGCGTAGGAGAAGCAGGGGGTGAAGTCGCCGTCCACCGTGGGGTGGTAGCGGATCACGCCGGTGGCGAGCAGCAGGGTGCGCCCGCGCCACCGCTCCCCCTTCTCGCCGGTGAGGAGGAAATCCCCCTCCGTCCCCTCGGCCTTCACCACGTTGCCGCGCACGACCCCGGCGCCCATCTCCACCGCCTGGGCCTTGAGCCGTTTCTGGATCTCGGCGCCGGTCGCCCCCGGCATCCCCGGCACGTTCCAGAGCTGCTCCAGGGTGAAGAACAGGGGGCCGCTGACGCGGTCGATCACCAGGGCCGTGCGCTTCTGCCAGGCGAGGTGGAGCGCCGCCGTCAGGCCGGCCGGTCCACCGCCGACGATCAGGGTGTCGTAGAGGTCGGTCACGGGCTCCTCGGGATCAGGAGCCGACGATATCACGGGCTCTGGTAGAGGCGCGGGAGCTCGTCGTGCGTCCGGCCGTCGAGCACCCGTCCGGCCTTCGACTTCTGCCGTCCTCCCCACTGCTTGAAGAAGAAGGGGACGTCCGCCCGCCGGCAATGATCCCGGATCTCGCGCACCCAGGCCTCGTCGACGGGCCGGGCGCCGTGCCCGCTCTCCCCGCCCACGATGACCCAGTGGCTGCCGGAGAGATCGAAGCCGCCGAGCGATTCGAGGAGCGGCTCGACCGAGAGGAAGCGGACGGCCGCCGGGGCGGCGCGCAGATGCTCCACGCGCGGCAGCCCCTGCTTGCGGTTCTCGACGCTGACCCCCCACCAGATGTGCGGCTCTTGGGCATGCTCACGGAGCTCGGTCTGAAGCATTTGGGCGAGCCGCTCAGATCGTTTCGTCAGAACCTGGTAGG
>JAICSG010000172.1 GCA_025937035.1 Thermoanaerobaculia bacterium
CGCCCTCAACACCCTCGGCCTCTTCGCCTTCACCACGCTGGTCGTGGTGAGCGTGAGCCTCGGCCCCCTGGGGGTCTCGCTCGCCCAGGGGACGGCCGTGCTGCCGGTCCTGCTCTGGATCATCCTCCTCTTCTCGGCCGCCGCGGGGCTCCCCCGCGCCTTCGTCCACGAGGAGGAGACCCAGACCGCGACCGCCCTGCGACTCGCCGCCACCCCCTCGGCCCTGTTCTGTGGCAAGCTCCTCTACGGGCTGACGCTGACGCTCGCCCTGGAGCTGCTGGTCACCCCCGTCTACGTGGCGATGACCAGCCTCACGGTCAAGTCCCCCGGCCTGCTGGCGGGGGTGCTGGCCGCGGGCGGCTTCGGGCTGGCCGCCGGCAGCACCCTGGTGGCGGCGATCATCGCCCAGGCGAGAGCCAAGGGGACGCTCTTCTCGGTGCTGGCGTTCCCCGTCCTGCTCCCCCTGCTGCTGATCGCCGTCGAGCTGACCCGCGGCGCCGTGGCGGGCGATCCCGCCGATGTGGCCCTGCTTCAGCTCCTCCTGTATGATGCGACGGTCACCGTCGCCGGCTTCATGCTCTTCCCGGTGGTATGGAACCCATGAGAAAGCTCCTCGCCTGGCTGCTCTGGCTCTGGCTCTCGGCCGTGATCGTGGGCGCGTTCCTCTATGCCCCGCTCGCCAAGGGGTTCATCGGCCAGTCGAGCCGCATCCTCTTCTTCCACGTGCCCATGGCCTGGGTCTCCTTCGTGGCGTTCATCGCCGCGGGGGTCTGGAGCCTCCTCTTCCTCTGGAAGCGCGACCCGCGGCACGACCGGGCGGCGGCGGTGGCGGTCGAGCTGGGGCTGGTCTTCGGCGTCCTCGCCACCGTCACCGGCGCCCTCTGGGCGCGGGTGATGTGGGGCGCCTACTGGAACTGGGACCCGCGGCAGACCTCGATCGTGGTGGCCCTGCTCTTCTACGGCGCCTACATGGCCCTCCGCTCCAGCCTGGAGGATAGCGACCAGCGCGCCCGCCTCTCGGCCGCCTACGCGGTGCTCGGCCTGGTGGTGGCGCCGTTCCTGTTCTTCATCATGCCGCGCATCATGTTCTCCCTCCACCCCCAGTCGGTGATCAACGCCCAGGGGAAGGTGGAGATGGAGTCGCGCATGGTGCAGGTGCTGCTCGGCGGATCGGCCGGCTGCACCGCCCTGTTCTTCTGGATTCACAACCTGCGGTGCCGGGTCCAGGCTCTCGCCGAGCGGAAATCGGCACTCTATGAGTAGAGGTTCTTTATGGTGACCGGCGGAATCGGTTGGGTCGTGGCCGTAAACCTCATCATCTGGACGGGGCTGTTCCTCTATCTGCTCCGGCTGGGAGCGCGGCTGCGCGACCTGGAGAAAAAGCCATGAAAGTGAAAACGAATCGCATCTACCTGTTCGGCATCCTGCTGCTCGTGGCCTTCGCGGGGTTCTCCTTCACCGCGTTCAAGGACTCGATGACCCCCTACGTCTCCTACGACCGCGCGAAGGAGGGGGACCGGATCGTCCAGGTGGCCGGGGCGCTCGTCAAGGGAAGCTACTCCTACGCGGCGGCGCGGGAGTCGCTCTTCTTCACCCTCCAGGATCCGAAAACGAAACAGACCCTGCGGGTGCGCTACAAGGGGCTGAAGCCGGCGAACTTCGAGGACGCCATCAGCATCGTGGCCATCGGCCACTATGACGAGAAGGCGCAGGAGCTCGAGGCCAACAAGCTCCTCGTGAAGTGCCCCAGCAAGTACCAGGGGGCCGAGGTCGAGAAGACCTACAGCTAGGAGGCCGTGATGGATTACCTGTCGCACATCTATCTGCCCGGAGCGGTCGCCCTCTGGAGCGCTCTCATCTTCGCCCTCACCACGATGGTGGGATACGTGCTCGCCCTTTCGGGCGACGCCAGCGGCATCAGCTTCGCGCGCCGGTCCTACAGCTTTTTCGCGCTGTCGATCTTTCTCACCGCGTTCGTGCTGATCTCGCTGTTGATGGCGCGCGACTTCCGGGTGGAGTACGTCTACCAGTACTCCGGGATGGACCTGCCGTGGTTCTACCAGTTCGCCGCCTTCTGGGCCGGCCAGAAGGGGAGCTTCATGATCTGGCTCTTCTGGGGGACCATGCTCGGCCTGCTGGTGCGGCGGACCACGGGCAAGAGCGAGCCCGCGGTGATGGGGATCTACACCCTGACCCTGCTCGGCCTGCTGCTCATCCTGGTGCGGGAGAACCCCTTCCTCATGCTGCGGCAGACCCCGGTCGACGGCCAGGGGCTCAACCCGCTGCTCCAGGACAACTGGATGGTGATCCATCCGCCGATCATGTTCATCGGCTACGCCGCGAGCGCCATCCCCTTCTCTTTCGCTATGGCGGCGCTCTGGCGGCGCAAGTACGACGGCTGGGCGGCGCGCGCCTTCCCCTGGGCCCTCGGCGGCTTCCTGGTGCTCGGCACCGCCATCCTGATGGGCGGCTACTGGGCCTACAAGACCCTCGGCTGGGGCGGCTACTGGGGCTGGGACCCGGTCGAGAACGCCTCGTTCATCCCCTGGCTGTTCGGCACGGTGCTGATCCACGGCCTGTACATGGAGCGCACCAAGGGGCGCTTCCGCCGGGCCAACTACGTCTTCACCTTCCTGACCTACATCTCGGTGCTCTACGGCACCTTCCTCACCCGCTCGGGCGTGCTGGCGGACTTCTCGGTCCACAGCTTCGTCGACCTCGGGATCTCCGGCTGGCTCACCTTCCTGCTCGGCGGCTTCATGCTGCTGGGGCTCTACCTGATCGTGACCCGCTGGAAGGAGATCCCGACCGTCCCCAGCGAGGACCCGTCGTTCCTGTCGCGCGGCACCTTCCTGGTGATGGGGAGCATCACGATCCTCATCGCCGCGCTGGTGATCACCGCCGGCACCTCGGCCCCGCTCCTCACCCGCTTCATGGAGAGCCAGAGCCAGGTCGGCCCCAGCTTCTACAACCGGGTGAACCTGCCGATCGCGATGCTGGTCGCCTTCCTGCTCTCCTTCGTCCCCTATCTCACCTGGAAGGAGACGCCCGGCAACGTGCTGCTGCGCAAGATGGCCCTGCCGATCGCGTTCAGCGTGATCGTCACCGTGGCGGCGGCGGTCTGGCGGGTGCGCGACGTCTTCCACCTGGTCTTCATCCTGCTCGCGGCCCTGGCGCTGGCGACCAACCTCCAGAAGACGATCGACAAGTACCGCGCCGGCGGCTTCAAGGCCATGGGCGGCTACCTGACGCACGTGGGAGTGGGGATCATCCTGCTCGGCATCATCGCCTCGTCCGGCTACGACCAGAGCACCAAGGTGACGCTCACGCAAGGGGCGCCGAAGCAGGTGGACGACATGACGCTCACCTTCAAGCGCTTCATCCCCCGCCAGGGGCGTGAGAAGGAGCGGATGGAGATCGAGGTGGCGCGGGCCGGCCGGTCGCCGTTCATGGTCTATCCCAAGCTCTTCGTGAACGACCGCACCCGGCAGACGATGGTCAACCCCGACATCAAGAGCTCGCCGTTCCAGGACCTCTACGTGTCGCCGATCGAGTTCGACCCGGGCCAGCCGCGGCTGGAGCTCGCCCAGGGGCAGTCCGGGCAGATCGGGGATATGCAGATCCACTTCGTCCGCTTCAACCTGAACATGGACGGCAACGCCGTGGCGGCGCTGAACGCCGGGCACTCCACCACGGTCGGCGCGGAGCTGGCGATCACCAACAAAGAGGGGAAGACCTTCTCGGTGACGCCGGTCTACCGGCTCAACCCCGCCACCGGCACGGTCGAGACGCCCCCCACCTCGCTCCCCGGCGGCGGCACCATCACCATGGCGGGCATCAACACCGGCAGCCACGCCGTGCAGCTCGAGACCACCGGTCTCGCCAACCCGATGAAGCTCTCGATCGACGTCACCAAGAAGCCGCTGATCCAGCTCGTCTGGGGCGGGCTCTACGTGGTGCTGCTCGGCGGGATTCTGACGATGATCCAGCGGTTCCGCCAGGCGCGGGTGCTGGAGCAGATCGCGGGCTAGAGAGGATCAGGCCCCCACCGCCAGCCGGTCCGCCAGACTGTTCGGCAGGCCGGCTTTGCGGATGCGGGTCTGGGCCTCGCCGATGGCGTAGGGGATGCGGTACCAGGTCACCACCCGCTTCTTGGAGTCGTAGATCATGTAGGAGGCCCGCGGGTCGCGGTCGCGGGGCTGGCCGATCGAGCCGGGGTTGATCAGGTAGCGCCCGCCGGGGGAGAGCACGATGCGGCCCGAGGTGCCGCGCAGGGCCTTCACTCCCAGCAGCCGCCCCTCCAGCCAGAACAGCGACGGGATGTGGGTGTGGCCGAAGAAGGTCACCGGCATCTCGTAGCGGGAGAAGATCTCCCAGGCGTCCACATCCGAAAAGACGTAGGTGTCCTCGTCGAGCGGCGAGCCGTGGCAGATGGCGACCCCCTCCTCCACCTTGAGCGGCCCCTGCGGCAGATCGCGCACGTAGCGGAGATTGCCCGGGGTCAGGCGGCCGGTGGTCCACTGCGCGGCCGTGAGGGCGGTCTGGTTGAAGTTCCCCCCGGAATCGATTCCGGCCACCACCTTGTCATGGTTGCCGCGCACGGTGAACAGCCGGGGGCCGAGACGGCGTACCGCCTCCACCACCTGGTTGGGGGCCCCGCCGTAGCCCACCAGGTCGCCCAGCACCAGCACCGCCTCATAGCGCTTGCGCCGGGCCCGCCGCAGGACGGTCTCGAACGCGTCCCAGTTGGCGTGCATGTCCGAGAGGATCAGATAACGCACTATCGATTCCCGATCAGCAGGGCGATTCTCGCCGCGATCTCCTCCGGCCCCTCCTCAGGGGCGATGTCCACCGTCAGGTCCGACCGGCGATAGACCGGCAGCCGTTCGCGATAGAGCGCGAGGGCCTGGACCCCGTCCTTGAACAGCGGCCGGTCGGTCTTGCCCCGCCCGCCGATGCGCGACGCGATAGCCGCGAACGGAAGGTTGAGCCAGACCGAGAGGCCGTTGGCGCCGACCAGCCGCGCGTTCCCTTCGAACGTCAGCGTGCCACCGCCCAGAGCCACTACAACGTCCGGCAGCGCCAGAGTCCCTCGCAGGGTCTCGGCTTCCATCTGGCGGAAAGCCGGCTCCCCCTGCCGCTCGAAGATCTCGCGCACCGTCATCCCCGCCCGGAGCTCGATCTCGCGATCCAGATCGACGAACGGGGCTCCCAACCGCCGGGCCAGGAGCGGGCCGACCGTGGTCTTGCCGCACCCCATGAAACCCGTCAGATAGATCCTCATCCTCCCGCGCCCGCGGCCCTGGCTGCGGTCATCAGCCGCAGGCAGTTGGCCCGGACCTCCCGGACCCCGCCCCGGCAGACCGCCCCCAGCACGGCCGCGGCATCCGCTCCCGCGGCCAGCACCTCGGCCACGTTGCCGGCGCCGATGCCGCCGATCGCCACCAGCGGCTTGCGCGTGCGCTCCCGTGCCCAACGCACGAAGGAGAGCCCCACCACGGGGTCGGGATTCTCCTTGCCCGTGGTCGGGAAGACCGGCCCGACGGCGATCACGTCCACCTCGGGGTCGGCCTCCGCAGCGGCGAATTGCTCCTCGTCGTGAGTCGAGAAGCCAATTCTAACATTCCTGCCCACCACGCGCCGAGCCGCGGCCGGCGGCAGATCGCGCTGGCCGACGTGGACCCCGTCCACGGGAAAGAGCGCCGCGAGGTCGGCCCGGTCGTCCACCCAGAGCCGGACGCCGCTCCCCTCCAGCGCCCGGCAGCAGCCTTCGAGGGCCGTGTGCCAGCCGCTCCCGGAGAGCGTCTTGGCGCGCACCTGGATCCAGCGGATGCCCGCTTCGGCCATCTCGGCCACCGCCGCGGGCAGGGCCTCGGCGCCCAGGACCCCGGCGTCGGCGATGGCGTAGACGGCGCCCATCCCCTACTTCCCGCCGTCCTTGTCACCCTCCCGGGCCTCGCGCTGCTGGAAACGCTCCATGAAGCGGGTCGAGAGGCGGCCGGCCACGAAGTCCGGGTCCCGGAGGATGCGCTTGTGGAGAGGGATCGAGGTGTGGATACCCTCGACCACGAAGAAGTCGAGGGCCCGGCGCATGCGGGCGATGGCGTAGTCCCGCGTGCGGTCGTGCACGATCAGCTTCGCCACCAGCGAGTCGTAGTACGGCGGGATGACGTAGTCCTCGTAGCCGTGCGTGTCCACCCGCGTGCCGGGGCCTCCCGGCAGATGGAAGGTCTTGAGCGGCCCGGGGCTGGGCGCGAAGGTGTCCGGATTCTCGGCGTTGACGCGGCACTCGATGGCGTGGCCGCGGGGCTTCAGACCGTTCGGGATCTCCAGCTTCCGGCCGACCGCCACCTCGATCTGCATCTTCACCAGGTCCATGCCGGTGACCATCTCGGTGACCGGATGCTCGACCTGGATGCGGGTGTTCATCTCCATGAAGTAGTAGCGGCCGTCGCTGTCGAGCAGGAACTCGATGGTCCCCGCGTTCTCGTAGCCGACCGCCTCGCAGAGGCGCACCGCCGCGTTGCCCATCTCCTCCCGCAGCTCGGGGGTGAGGGCCGGCGAGGGGGACTCCTCGATCAGCTTCTGGTGCCGGCGCTGGATGGAGCACTCGCGCTCGCCCAGGTGGACCACCCGGCCGTGGGAGTCGCCGAAGACCTGGAGCTCGATGTGCCGCGGCTCGACCAGGTACTTCTCCAGGTAGACCGAGCCGTCGCCGAACGCCTTCTCCGCCTCCTCGCGGGCGGTGGAGAGCTGGCCGGCGAGGTCTTCCTCGGCATGGACGATCCGCATGCCGCGCCCGCCGCCGCCCGCCGCCGCCTTGAGGATCACCGGATAGCCGACCTCCCGCGCCAGGAGGGCCGCCTGGCTCGCGTCCTCCAGCGGCTCCTGGCTGCCGGGCAGCACCGGCACGCCGGCCGCCTTGGCCGTCTGCCGCGCCTTGGCCTTGTCGCCCATCAGGCGGATGACCTCGGGGCGGGGGCCGATCCAGCCGATCTTGCACTCGGCGAGGACCTCCGCGAAGTGGGCGTTCTCGGCGAGGAACCCGTAGCCCGGGTGGACGGCGTCGGCGCCGGTGATCTCGGCCGCCGAGATGATGCTGGAGATGTTGAGGTAGCTCTGCTTGGAGGGGGGCGGGCCGATACAGACGTCCTCGTCCGCGTAGGTGACGTGGAGGCTGTCGCGGTCGGCCGTGCTGTAGACGGCGACCGTCTGGATTCCCAGCTCCTTGCAGGCCTGGATGATGCGGAGGGCGATCTCGCCCCGGTTGGCGATCAGGATCTTCTTGAACATCGGCGCTCTCTGGGGCCCTAGCTCGTCTTGATGGCGAAGAGCGGCTCGCCGAACTCGACCGCCTGGGCGTTCTGGGGGTAGATCTCGGCGACCACCCCGTCGACGTCCGACTCGATCTCGTTCATCAGCTTCATCGCCTCGATGATGCAGAGCACCTGCCCCTTCTTCACCCGGGAGCCGACCTCGGCGAACGACGGCGCGTCCGGCGACGGCGCCCGATAGAAGGTGCCGACGATGGGCGAAGTGAGGACATGGGACCCGGCCGGCGGCCCGGCGGGGGCCGGAGCGGCGGCGGGCGCGGCCGGAGCGGCGGCCGGCGGGGCCGCGGCCGCGGCGGCCGGCATGGGGATGGAGACGAGC
>JAICSG010001070.1 GCA_025937035.1 Thermoanaerobaculia bacterium
CGGCCCGCGCTCGGCGGCGATCTCCAGCAGCTCGCGCCGGCGGCGGTGCCACCACTCGTGCGGCGAGATGGTGATCTCCTCCACCGGCCCGCCGAACAGCTCGCTCCAGGTGGGGCCGAAGAGGGCGCTCTCCCCCTTCTGCCCGAACAGCAGGCCGTGGAGCTGGCGGATCAGCCGCTCGCTCTGCTCCTCGTCGACCAGGAAGGTGAGGTTGAGGTCGCTCGCCGACTGGGTCATCAGGTGGACCTTCAGCTCCTCGAACGCCTCCAGCACCGGCCCCAGCTCGTGGAGGATGGCGCGGATGCCCCGGCCCACCAGCGACAGGGACGCGGTCGGCGCGATCACCCGCGGCTCGCAGACCGCCGAGAGGTCGGCCAGCAGGTGGGAGAGCGCCGCCTCGTCGAGCACGTTGGCGCTGGGATCGAGGGAGACGGTGACGTTCGTCTCCGAGGTCGAGACCGAATCGATCGAGATCCCGTGCTGGGCGAAAGTGTTGAAGGCCTGGGCCAGGAAGCCGACCTCCTGCCACATGCCGACCGTATCCATCGAGATCAGGGTGATGCCGCGGCGCGAGGAGATCGCCTTGACCTGGGGGCCGCCAGGGGCGCCCACGGCCGAGATGACGGTGCCCGGCGCCTCGGGCCGGTCGGTGCAGAGCACGTGCAGAGGGATGCCGTGCCGGCGCACCGGCGGGATCGAGCGCGGATGGAGCACCTTGGCCCCCATGCTGGCGATCTCCTGGGCCTCGTCGTAATCGAGGGCGCGCAGCAGCCGGGCCGAGGGGAGGAGGGCCGGATTGGCCGTGAACAGGCCGGGGACGTCGGTCCAGATCTCGCACCGGGCGGCGCCCAGGCGGGCGGCGAAGTAGGCGGCTGAGGTGTCCGAGCCGCCGCGGCCCAGCAGCACCGTCTGCCCCTCCCGGTTGCGGGCGATAAAGCCCTGCGTGATGACCACCGCCGCAGGGAGGTCCCCCAGGCGCGCGACCAGCGCCTCGTCGCGCTCGAAGTCGCAGGTGGCCGAGAGCACGACGCGGGCCCCCAGGGCGGGGTCCTCCCGGGCCACCAGCGAGGTCCGGGCATCGTGCCAGGCGGTGTCGATCCCCTGGGATTGCAGCCAGGCGGCGCCGAGGCGGGTGGAGAGGAGCTCGCCGAAGGCCATCACCCGCGCCTTCAGGGTCGGTCCGGCCTCGCGCAGGAGCGAGGCGGCGAGGGCCAGGCGGGAGAGCTCGTCGAAGTCGGCTTTGAGGAGGGGCGCGGCGTCGAGCCCGAGCCCCGTCCCCAGATCCAGGTGGCGCTTTTCGATCGCCGCCAGCGGCTCCTCGTGCCGCCCTTCCACGGCGGCGGCGAGGAGCGCCTCGAGCTGGTTGGAGATCCCGGAGAGGGCCGAGCAGACGATCAGGGGGCGGAGGCCCTCCTCGTCGATCCGCTTCCGCGCCAGGGAAGCGATCGTGGCCCAGCGCTCCGGAGTGGAGACGCTGGTGCCGCCGAATTTGAGGACGACCCAGGAGGCCCTCACCGGCAGCGGAGGAAGGCCTCCGATGGGCATCTCGGCTCAGCCCTTCGCCGCCCGCACCGCCTCGGTCAGCGCCGGCAGGACCTCGTGGAGGTCGCCGACGATGCCATAGTCGGCGATCGTGAAGATCGGCGCGCCGGGGTCCTTGTTGATCGCCACGATCACCGAGGAGCCCTTCATGCCGACCAGATGCTGGATGGCGCCGGAGATGCCGGCCGCCACGTAGAGCTTGGGCGCCACCGTCTGGCCGGAGGAGCCGATCTGGCGGTCGCGCGGCAGCCAGCCGTTGTCGATCACCGGCCGGCTGGCGCCGATCTCGGCCCCGAGCGCCTTGGCGAGGTTCTCGACCGGCGCCATCTTGTCCGCCCCGCCGACGCCGCGGCCGACGGCGACGATGATGCC
>JAICSG010000624.1 GCA_025937035.1 Thermoanaerobaculia bacterium
CCATCCGGCGGACGCGTGTTACGATGGTCCGCGACAGGAGACTTGTCGCCATGGCTCTCCACGATCTCGCCCGCAAGCTGACCTACGAGGATTATGTCCTCCTTCCCGAGGACGGCCAGCGCCACGAGATCATCGACGGAGAGCACTACGTGAGCCCCGCCCCCTCCCTTCGGCATCAGGATCTGGTCGTCGAGCTCACGCTTCGGGTGGGAGGGTTCGTCAAGGCCCACCGTCTCGGGCGGTTCCTCATCGCGCCTACCGACGTCATCCTCTCTCCTCATGACGTCGTCCAGCCGGACCTGTTCTTCATCTCCAACGAGAGAGCTGCGATCGCTCAGGAGAAAAACGTGCAGGGGGCGCCGGACCTGGTGATCGAGATCCTCTCCAAAGGCACCCTCCAACTGGACAAGGGGCCGAAGCTGAAGGCCTACGAGCGTTGGGGAGTCCGGGAGTACTGGATGTTCGATCGCTTCCAGCGAGGCGTCCTGCCGTGGAAGCGGTCCGGCCAAAGCCTCCGCCGGCAACCGTTCCTCTCCGCCGCGGCGGGGGACGTCCTCACCTCGCCGCTCCTCCCAGGGCTCGAGCTGCCGCTGGCCGGGATCTTCGAATCGTAGTCAGGCGCCCGCCGCCGGCACCCGCTCGCGGATCTTGTTGAACCCGAGCCTCCCAAACAGCTTCTCGACCTTCGCTGGATCGGCTCCCTGGTACTCCAGGGCCTTCAGATCCGCCTTCACCCCGGGGACCTCGTGGGCAACCGTGGCGAGCTGCTTGGAGAGGAAGGCGATCTCCCGGCTCGCCACGAGCTTGGCGTGGAGGGACTTCGCTCCGCGGACCTTCGACCAGGGGATCTCGTCCAGCCGCTCGTAGATCCCCTCCAGGGAGCCGTAAGCCTGGAGAAGCTCGGCCGCCGACTTGGGGCCGATCCCCTTGACCCCGGGGATGTTGTCCACCGTATCCCCGGCGAGCCCGAGATAGTCGGTCATCTGGTCCGGACGCACGCCGAATTTTTCGAGCACGGCCGCGGCGTCGAGCCGGAGCCCCTTGCCGAAGTCGAGGAGGGTGGTCCGCCCGGTCACGAGCTGGGCGAGGTCCTTGTCCGAGGTGACGATCACCGCGCCGTGCCCCGCCTTCTCCAGCCTCGTGCAGAGGGCTCCGATCAGGTCGTCCGCCTCGTAGCGGTCGTCGATGAAGGTGGCCGCGCCGATCGCCGCCGCGATCGCCAGGCAGTCGTCGATCTGGGCCTCGATCGCCGGGGGCGGCGGATCCCGCTGCTCCTTGTAGGCGGGATAGGTCTCGTTGCGGAAGCTCGAATTCAGATGGCGGTCGAACGCCACCGCGAGGTGGGTGGGCTTCTCGTCCGCGATCAGCTTGAGCAGGAACGAGGTGAAGCCGTACGAGGCCGCGATCGGGCGGCCGTCCGGCGTCTTGATGCTCCCCGGCAGCGAGAAGTGAGCCCGGAAGATGTACGGGCTCGCGTCGATCAGATAGGCCGTCGCCACGGCCTCAAGCTCCGAAGAAGGCCCGCACCGCCTCCGACACCGCCGCGACCTCGTCGTTGGTCAGCTCGGGGAAGACCGGGAGGCAGAGCACCTCCTTGGCCGCGGCGGTGGAGACGGGCAGGTCCTCGTCCCGCGCCTCGACCAGCCCCTTAAGGGCCGGCTGATGGTGGAGAGGCGAGGGGTAGTGGACCGCCGAGGCGATGCCGCGCTCCTTGAGAAACGCCATCAGCTCGTCCCGCCGGCTGGAGCGGACGGTGAACTGGTGGTAGACCGTCTTGACCCCCGGCGGATCGGGGATCAGCCGCAGGTCGCCGACCCCGGCGAAGGCGCCGTGATAGCGGCAGGCGATCTCGCCGCGCCGGGCGTTGTCCTCGTCCAGCAGGGCCAGCCGGCAGTTGAGCACCGCCGCCTGCAGGCTGTCGAGCCGGCTGTTGGTGCCGATCTCCATGTGGGTGTAGCGCACGCTCTGGCCGTGGTTGCCGAGATTGAAAACGTGCTGCACCAGGGCGCGGTCGTTGCCGGTCACCGCGCCGCCATCGCCGAAGCAGCCGAGGTTCTTGGTGGGGTAGAAGCTCCAGGCCGCGAGTTGGCCGAAGCCCCCCACCCGCTTCCCCTTCCACTCGGCGCCGTGCGCCTGGGCGGCGTCCTCCAGCAGCCAGAGATTGCGCCGCCGGCAGAGGTCGAGCAGGGCGTCCACGTCGAACGGCCGGCCGTAGAGATGGACGCCGATGATCCCCACCGTCCGCTCCGTCACCCGCGCCTCGGCGTCCGCCGGGCTGAGGTTGAGCGTCTCGGGATCGACGTCGCAGAAGACCACCTTGCCGCCCAGCAGGGCCACCACCTCGGCGGTGGCGAAGAAGCTGAAGGCGGGCACGATCACCTCGTCTCCCGGCTGGAGACCGAGGGCGCGCAGGCTGAGGATCAGCGCGTCGGTCCCGTTGCCGAGACCCGCGCAGGCCTCCACGCCCAGCCAGGACGCGAAGGCCGATTCGAATTCCTTCACCTCGGGACCGAGGACGAAGGACGACTGGTCGAGGATACGCCGCCACCGCTCGTCGAGCTGGGTGGCGATGCGCTGGCGGACACGGGTCAGGTCGAGGATGGGGACGTTCACGGGGCGGGATTGTATATCGGAGGGCCTTCCACCGACTGTGCCATACTCCCCCATCAATGTTTTCCCGCCTGCGTTTCTACTGGGTGGTGGCCGTCTGCGGCGGCATCCTCATGGCCCTGGAGATCCTCTCCAGCCGGGTGCTGGCGCCCCACTACGGCAACAGCGTCTACGTCTGGGGATCGATCATCAGCGTCTTCCTGGCGGCGCTGTCCCTCGGCTATCTGTGGGGCGGACGGCTGGCGGACCGGCAGCCCTCGATGGCCTCGCTCGGACGGATGATCGTGCTCGCCGCCGCCTTCGAGGCGGTGCTGCTCCTCTTCGGCTCCCGGCTCGCCGGGGCCCTCGCGGGGATCACGGGCGGCAATCCGTCCGGCACCCTGCTCGCCGCCGCGGTCCTGTTCGGGCCGGCGAGCGTGATGCTGGCGACCGTCTCCCCCTGGGCCGTGCGGCTGGCCGTGCGCGACCTCGGGCTGGTGGGCAACACGGCCGGGCGCCTCTTCGCCCTCTCCACCCTGGGGAGCCTCGCCGGCACCCTCGCCTGCACCTTTCTGCTGATCCCGTTCCTCGACCTGCGGCAGATTCTGGGATTGCTCACCGCGCTCACGGCGCTCACCGCCTGCGTGGCCTTCGCCGGCTCCTTCCGCTCCGAGATCCTGGCCACGACCCTGGCGGTGATCCTCCTCGCCGGCTCCATCCCGGCCGCTTCCCTCGCCCCGCGGAGCGTCCGCGACCTCATCTATGAGCGGGTGACCCCGTACCAGACCTTGCAGGTCTACGAGAGCGAGGGCGTGCGCACCCTCCGCAGCGACCGTGTCCCGCAGGCCGCCGTGA
>JAICSG010000225.1 GCA_025937035.1 Thermoanaerobaculia bacterium
GCCACCTGCTGGCGGAGCTGGGCCATCTCCACCTGATTCATGGCCGCCTCGCGCTGCAGGTCGACGATGCGCGCCTTGAGCGCCTGGATCTCCTGCTGCTGGGTGTCGTCCGGACGCAGGGCCGATCCGGCGCAGCCGGCGACGGCGAGGCAGAGGGGGACGAGGAGGAGGGTGAGGCGCTTCATCGGGTGCTGCTCCTGCCGTCGGTCATTCATCTATTGCCCCGCCGGAGCTCCCGCCCCCCCCTTGGTGACGGCCTTGGCGGGCTCCGCCGGTTTGGGGGCGGGCTTGACGTCCGGAATCTGGGAGACGTACGGGCTCTTGGGGAACTCCTTGCGCAGCTGGTCGAAGGTCGTGATGGCGTTGTCCGGCTCGCGGCTGGCGATGTAGGCGAGGCCGAGGTCGTACATCACCTTGTCCCGCTCCTTGTACTGCGGGTAGGTCTGGAGCACGTACTCGTAGCGCTCGACCGCCGCCAGCGGCACGCCGAACCGGGAGTAGAAGCGCGCCACCGTGAGCTCGTGCTCGGCCAGGTTGGCCAGCACGGCCTGCATCTGCGTCTGGGCCTGGGGGGCATACTCGCTGGTCGGATAGAGGCGGGCGAGGTCCTGGTAGGCCTCCAGCGCCTTGCGGGTGACGTTCTGGTCGCGGTCCGGCTTCTCCATCCGCTTGGCCAGGCTGTTGGCGATCTGGAACTGCACGTACGCCGACTGGTCGCTGGTGGGGAAGCGGTTCAGGAAGTCGCGGTACTTGGCCTCGGCCTGGATGTAGTTGGCGGTGCCACCCTGGAGATAGTAGGTGTCGGCGGCGAGCAGCAGCGCCTCGCGGCCTATGCCTGAGTTGGGCTCCACCTCGAAGGCGTGGGTGAAGTAGGGTCGGGCCTTGTCGTACTTCTCCTTGGCCAGCAGCTCCTTGCCCTGGGCGATCGACTCCTGGGCGGAGAGCCGCAGGATCGGGTCCTGGGGGGCGCCGCTGCTTTTGCAGCCGGCTCCGGTGAGCATCAGGCCCGCCAGGGCCAGCAGGGGGAGGATTCTCTTCATACCGTCTCCTGCCGAGCCCGCTCGCGCAGCTCGGACATGGTTGCCAGGGGGTCTTTCGTGCCGAAGATCGCCGACCCGGCCACGCACACGTCCACGCCGGCCGACACCACCTGGGCAATGTTATCGCGGTCGATGCCGCCATCCATCTCAATCTCGACCGGGGCGCCACTTATTTCGATCATCCGCTTCAGGCGGCGCGCCTTGTCGAGCGCGCGGGGCAGGAACGTCTGGCCGCCGAAGCCCGGATTGACCGACATCACCAGCACGAAGTCGAGCCGCGGCAGGACGTCCACCAGCAGCTCGACCGGGGTCGCCGGGTTGACCGCCACCCCCGCCTGGGCGCCCTTCCCGCGGATGTGGTCGAGCAGGCGGTCGAGATGGGGCTCCGCCTCCCAGTGGACGATCGCCCGCGACGCGCCGGCCGCCAGATAGTCGTCGATCAGGCGGTCGGGGTTCGACACCATCAGGTGGACGTCGATGGGCAGCCGGGTGCGGGCGCGCACCGCCTTGAGCACCGGGATGCCGAAGCTGAGGTTGGGCACGAAGTGGCCGTCCATGACGTCGAAATGGACGAGGTCGGCGCCCCCCTTCTCGCACAGGTCGAGGGCGCCCGCGATATCGGCCAGGTCGGCGGCGAGCAGCGAGGGGGCGAGCTTCATCAGGGGGCTCCGTCCGCGGTGGCCACCACCAGCGAGATCGCGTCCTCGTGGCTCACCGGATGGCCGGGCAGCGGGAACTGGCGCAGGATCACGCCGGCGGCCACCCCCTCGTAGCGCTCGAACTTGACGTTGCCGAGCTTGAAGCCGCGAGCCTCGAAGTAGGGGCGCACCTGATCGTAGTTGCGGTAGACGAGGTCGGGCATCACGTAGCGCTCGACCGGCACGGCCATGGCGAGCAGCAGGTCGACGCCGGTGGCCGGCGGTACGGAGGCGTTGGGGTCCGGGTCCTGCTCGATCACCGAGCCCGGCGCCTCGCGATGGGGGGCGACGGCACCCAGGATGCGTCCGAGGGCGAGGCCGGTGCCCGAGAGGCCCGCCTGGGCCCCCGGCAGGGTCTTGCCCCGCAGGTCCGGCACCGTCACCCGGCGCGGCCCTAGCGAGAGGACCACGTTGACCGGGCTCCCCCGCTTGACGAACGACTTCGCGTCCGGGCTCTGGCGCGCCACCAGGCCGGCCGGCACCTTGTCGTCGTACCGGCCCGTCCCCTCGGCCGTCCGCAGGACCAGCCCCTGGTCGGCCAGCACGTTGGCCGCCTCGGTCTGCGACATCCCCTCCACGGACGGCACGGTGGTGGCGCCGCTGCGCACGAAAATGCTGAACGAAGTGTAGGCGGCGAGACCGAAGAGGACGAAGACGAGCAGAGCGTAGGCCAGGCACCCGAACCCACGGAGAAGCTTCGACGGCATGGCGGGCAGTCTACCAAAGACGGGGTTGGATGCGGGGAGTAGAATGCGCCGGATGCAGGCCCACTGCTCGGTCGTGAGCCCAATGGGCCCGGCGGGCAGCTGAGGGGCGCCCGCCGGGGGGGGCGGGCCCTTTAGTTGGCCCCGGCCGCCGCGTACATGGTGACGGGTTGATCGGATTCGCAGCCTGTTACACAGGTGCAGCAGCTGCAGGTGCAACCTGACTCCACCGTCAGTCCGCCGGCCACATACCTCAGGCCGTCTAAATTATCCAATCCCCGCAGCGTCTCTTTCGCCAGCATCAACTTCTTCTTCTGCACCTGCTTCTTCATGCGTACTCCTAGGTAAAGCGCGCCGGGAAACATCCCCGGCCTGCGCAGTCTAGCCTATTCGACGGCGCTGCCGGAAGCCGGACAGCTCGAACCGACCGGCGGGGAGAGCGAGCGCACTGCGGGCAGCCTACAAAGGCGGAGGGTAGAATGCGCCGGATGTCGAAGCTCCCCCCCCTCGGCGCCCACTGCTCGGTCGCCGGCGGCATGCCGAACGCCATCGCGCGGGCCACCTCGCTCGGCTGCACGGCGGCGCAGGTGTTCGTGAAGAACGCCAGCCAGTGGAAGGGCAAGGAGCTGGTCGAGGAGGAGGCCGCCGCGTTCCGGGCCGCCCACGCGGCGAGCGCGGTGGGGCCGCTGGTGGCCCACGCGAGCTATCTGATCAACCTGTGCAGCGCCGATTCAGGGCTGCTCGCCCGCTCCCGGGAGGCGCTGGCGGACGAGCTCTCCCGCTGCGCCCGGCTGGGGGTGGGCGGGCTGGTGCTCCACCCCGGGGCCCACCTGGGGGCGGGGGAAGAGGCGGGAGTCGAGCGGGTGGCGGCGTCGATCGACGCGGTGCTGGCGGGGCTCCCCGGCGCGCCCGTGCGGGTGCTGCTGGAGAACACGGCCGGCCAGGGCTCCTGCCTGGGGCACCGCCTGGAGCACCTGGAGGCGATCCGCGCCCGGGTGGCCGAGCCGGAGCGGGTGGGGGTCTGCCTGGACACCTGCCACGCCTTCGCCGCCGGCTATGCCCTCCACGAGAAGGGCGGCTACGAGGAGATGTGGGCGGAATTCGAAGAGCGGATCGGTTTCGCGGCGCTCGGCTGCATGCACCTCAACGACTCGCTGCGCCCCTTCGGCTCCCGGCGCGACCGCCACGCCCACATCGGGGAGGGGGAGATCGGCCTCGACGCCTTCGCCCGCCTCCTCCACGACCCGCGCCTCGCCGGGGTCCCGATGATCATCGAGACCGAGACCGGCGACGATCTGGCGGGACACCGGACGGATCTGGAGACTCTGCGAGGGCTCAGCCGCCCGGCTTCAAGGAAGCCGGCAGGTTCTTCATCACGTCGAAGTAGATCACCACGAACATCAGCAGCAGGATCATCACGAAGCCGACCTGGCTGATGATCTCCTTGAGGCGGAGGGAGAGGTCGCGCCGGATCACCCCCTCGACCATCAGGATGAAGATCTGGCCGCCGTCGAGGATGGGGATCGGCATCAGGTTCATCACCGCGATGCTGATGCTGATGAAGCCCATGAGCTGGAGCAGGTACTTGAAGCCGATGCGCGCCGCCTCGCCGCTCTGCTTGGCGATCTCGATCGGCCCCGCGAGCGCCCCCTTGGCGGAGAGCTGACGGGTGAAGATCTTGCCCAGGATCTGGAAGATCTGCTCCACCGTCTGCGCGCTGTAGCGCGCCCCCTCGACGAACGCCCGGGAGGGGCCGAAGCGCTGGTAGAAGCCGATCTTCACCCCGATCCGGCCGCTGCCGTTGTCGTTGCGCGGCATCACGGTGAGGGTCAGGGGACGGCCGTCGCGCAGCACCTGCACGTCCACCCGCTGGCCGGCGCGCGGCGAGATGGCGTCCACGAAGGCCTGGCTGTCGATCACCGGCTTGCCGTCCACGGCGCGGATCTCGTCGCCGGGGCGGAAGCCGGCGGCCTCGGCGGGCTGGCCCTTGACGATCTCGATCACCTGCGGCCGCACCATGGGCATCATGCCGGCGAGATCGCCCACCTCGTAGCGCGGGACCAGCTTGGGGGTCACCGAGGCGTGGAGGGTCTGCTGGCCGCGCTGGATGGCGAGCGCCACCGGCCGCCCGGGCGAGCCCATGACGGTGAGCAGGACGTCCTGCCAGCTCTCGACCTTCTCCCCGTTGACGGAGAGGATGCGGTCCCCCCGCTGCAATCCCGCCTGGGCCGCCGAGGAGCTCGCCTCGACGCCGCCGATGAGGGGCGGCATGTCGGGGAAGCTCATCACCTCGATGCCGACCATGAAGACGACGGAGAAGACCAGGATGGCGAGGACGACGTTGGCCGCCGGCCCGGCCAGATAGACCAGGACGCGCTGCCAGCGGGGCTTGTTGAGGAACTCGCGCGGATCGGAGGGATCGACGTCCTCGGGGCTCTCGCCCCCCAACCGCACGTAGCCGCCGAGGGGGACGGCCGAGACGCGGTACTCGGTCTCGCCGCGCTGGAAGCCCCAGAGGCGCTTGCCGAAGCCGACCGAGAAGGTCATCACGCGCACGCCGAAGGCCTTGGCCACCAGCAGGTGCCCGGCCTCGTGGACGACGATGATCACGCCCAGGGCGAACGCGAACGAAAGAAGGGTATAAAGGCTGCTGGTCAAAAAGTGCATGCGATCCATCCGCTCCGGCCGGCGCCGGTCCAAAGGTGGAGCCGTTGATTATATCCAACGGCGGTAACGTTTCCGGGATTCCCGGCCCCTCACCGGCGTCTACTGCCCGGGGGCGCTCACCCCGGCGAGCCAGAGGCCGAGCAGCAGCACGGGAGCGGCGAAGAGCATGGCGTCGATGCGGTCGAGCACGCCGCCGTGCCCCGGAAGAAGGGTGCCGGAGTCCTTCACTCCCGCGCCCCGCTTGATCATCGACTCCACCAGGTCGCCGATCTGCGCCGCCACGGCGGTGCCGGCCGCGGCGGCCATCAGCCCCGGCTCGAGGGCCCCCCGCCGCCAGACGTCCCAGACCGCCGCCGCGGCCACCGCCACCACGAAGCTGGCCACGGCGCCCTCCCAGCTCTTCTTGGGGCTGATCACCGGCGCCATCTTGTGGCGGCCGATTCGCGATCCCACGTAGTAGGCCGCCGTATCTCCCAGCCAGACGATCGCCATCAGCAGGAACAGCAGCCAGGGGTCCGCCCGCTGCAACAGGTGGATGCTGGAGGTGGCGGCGGCGAAGTAGGGGACGCCGAAGGCGAAGGCCCCGAAAGCCGGCAGGGTCTCCTCCAGGGGCGTGCGGCTGAGCAGGAGCAGGGCGCCGAGGCCGACCGAGAAGGCCAGAACGGCGCCGAAGAGCAGGTAGCGCAGCGTCCCGGCGTCGATCGGGTCGGTGAGGGCGAAGCTCAGCGCCCAGGAGGCGAGCGGCGCGAGCAGGAGCAGGAGCCGCAACGGCGCTTTGGGGGCGCGGACGCGGAGGATGGCCACGAATTCCCACACCGCCCCCTCGGCGATGAGGGCGATCGCCGCGAAGAACCACCACCCCTTGAGCAGGAAGACCGCCGCCAGGACGAGCGGGACGCCGACGGCGGCGGTCAGGAGCCGTTTCATGAGGGTTGCCGGACGGGGATCTCAGCCCTGGAGCCGGCCCGAGGCGAAGACGTCCGCCTCCTCGGGCTGGATGACGCCGCCGTAGCGGCGCTCCCGGCGCTGATAGTCGAGGATCGCCTCGTAGAGATCGCGGCGCCGGAAGTCGGGCCAGAGGGTCTGCGTCACCCAGATCTCGGAGTAGGCGATCTGCCAGAGCAGGAAGTTGGAAACCCGGAGCTCGCCCGAGGTGCGGATCATGAGGTCGGGATCGGGCTGGCCGGAGGTGTAGAGGTAGCGGCCGATCGTCTCCTCATCGATGTCGGCCCGCTTGCCGGCCGCCCAGTCGGCGACGATGCTGCGGCAGGCGTCCACGATCTCGCAGCGCCCCGAGTAGTTGAGGGCGATGTTGAAGCTCATGCCGCGGCAGTGGCTCGTGGCCTCCAGGGTGGCCTCGAGCTCGCGCACCACCGAGGGGTCGAGCTCGCGCCAGCGGCCGAGCACGTTGAAGCGGATGTCGTTGTCCACCAGCGCCTGGCGCTCCTTGCGGACGTACTCCTTGAGCAGGTTCATCAGGGTCCAAACCTCGAACCGCGGGCGCTTCCAGTTCTCGACCGAGAAGGCGTAGAGGGTGAGGGCGCCGAGGCCCAGCCGGGCCGAGGTCTCCACCGTCTCGCGCACC
>JAICSG010001172.1 GCA_025937035.1 Thermoanaerobaculia bacterium
CTCGGCGCCCCGGCGGCGGAGATCCCCGACGGCCAGGCGGTCGTCGTCGGAAAGGTGAGGGAGGTTGGCGTAGGTGACGAAGGCGATTCTCATCGAAGGGGTCAACCGCCCTCCCCCATTGGCCCGATCACCGCCATCTCCTCCTCCGTCGGCTGGAAGATCCCCGCCCCGACCGTGCCCGGGCCGGCGTTGGCGGCCACCACGGGGCCCATCTCGCCCATCAGGATCTCTTTCACCTGGAAACTCTTTTCGATCAGCCCGCGCAGGCGGTCGGCCCAGACCGGGGCCTTGGCGTGGGCGATCGTCACCAGGACGGGCCTTTTCGGATCGATCCGCTCGCGGAACAGCTCGATGAGGCGCGGATGGGCCGCCCGGCCGCCGCGGACGCGGTCGACGGGCACGATCTCGCCGTCCACCACGCCCAGGATCGGCTTGATCCCCAGCAGGTTTCCCATGATCGCTCGCGCCTTGCCGACCCGCCCGCCGCGGGCCAGGTACTCCAGCGTGTCCACCGCGAAGAGCACGTGCAGCCGGTCGCGCATCGACTCCAGGCGGTCGACGATGCCGTCCGGCTCGATCCCCCGCCGGGCCATGCGGGCGGCGAACAGGGCGAGCATCCCCAGACCCAGGCTGGCGCTGCGGCTGTCCACCACGTGGAGGGCCACCCGCTCGGCCTCGCCGCGCATCTGCTCGCTTCTCAAATCCTGATACTGCGGCAATCCCTCCTCCGCCGCCTCCCGGGCGTGGACCACCGTCTGTGACAGCTTCTCCGAGATGTGCACCGAGACGATGTCCTTCTGCGGCGCCAGCGTCCGGTATACCTCCAGGAAATCGGCCTTCGGCGTGGGATTGGTTCGCGGATGGACCGGCCCCTTCTCCAGCATCTCGTAGAACTCTTTGGCCTTGAGATCCACCCCGTCGTGATAGACGCGGTCGCCGAACAGCACCAGCACGGGCAGGACGTGGATGCCGTGCTCCCGCGCCACCTCCGGCGGCAGGTCGCAGGTCGAGTCCGTGACCACCCGCACCAGCTCCTCCGGCTCCTCCAGGGTGACGATCCCCAACTCGCGCAGGCCGATCAGGTCGCGCAGGATCTCCCCGTCCGTGCCCGGCAGGGCGTCGAGCAGCCGGCCGACCGTCACGCACCCGGGCAGCACGGCCAGCAGCTCCTGCTGGCGCGGATTGAAGCGGGCCTCGAAGAAGGCCGGGCCGAGCTGCACGCGGGCCCGGGTCCGCGGGTCCGGAGCGTCGTGCACCCGGTCTTCCAGGGCCAGGAAGACCAGCGACTTGAGGTCCTGCCGGATCTCCCGCTCGACCCCGGAAGGGAGGCGGAGCCAGAGCCAGAACGGCCCGGCGTCGAGATGGCTCAGCCGCAGGAAGGCCTTGATCCCGCGCGCGTTGCCCGCCGGCGCGGCCGACGCCGCGATCACCTCCCCCTTGTCGAGCGTGACCTCGCCGCCCGCGCAGACGATCCGCCCCGAGACCCCCGCCCGGCTCGCCGTCCGCACCAGCTCCAGGAAGGGGATCAGCGAGAAGTCGCCGACCAGCGACTCCAGATCCGAATCCGGCTCGACGCCGATCTCCCGGCCGAGCAGGACCAGATGGATGCGCCGCACCAGATCCCCGGGAGGCAGCCCGTCCGCCTGGAGGAAGAGCACCTCCTCCGGCAGCTCCCGGCCCTCCTCCGCCGTCTGGCCCAG
>JAICSG010000768.1 GCA_025937035.1 Thermoanaerobaculia bacterium
GCAGCCTCTCCAAGGAGCAGCGGCTGGAGAGCGAGCGCCGCCTCAAGGCCGGCGAGCTCTCCGCCCTGGTCGCCACCGCGTCGCTGGAGCTCGGGATCGACATCGGCTCGGTCGACCTCGTCTGCCAGCTCGGCTCGACGCGCTCCATCGCCACCCTCCTCCAGCGGGTCGGCCGCTCCGGCCACCACCTGGGCGGGCTCCCCAAGGGGCGGATCTTCCCGCTCACCCGCGACGAGCTCGTGGAGTGCGCCGCCCTGCTCGACGCCGTTCGCCGCGGGGAGCTCGACCACCTGATCATCCCGGACAAGCCGCTCGACATCCTGGCCCAGCACATCGTCGCCGCCGTGGCCGCCGAGGAGCAGACCGAGGACGGACTCTTCGCCATGGTCCGCCGCGCCTGGCCGTTCCGGAACCTCGAGCGCAAGGAATTCGACGACATCGTCGAGATGCTCTCGACCGGCTTCACCACCCGGCGCGGCCGGCGCGGCGCCTACCTCCACCAGGACGCGGTGAACGGCATTCTGCGGGCCCGCAAGGGGGCGCGGCTGACGGCGGTCACCTCGGGCGGCGCCATCCCCGACCTCGCCGACTACCAGGTGGTGCTCCAGCCCGCGGGCGCCACCATCGGCACCGTCCACGAGGACTTCGCCGTCGAGAGCCTGGCCGGGGACGTCTTCCAGCTCGGCAACGCCTCCTGGCGGATCATCAAGGTCGAGCAGGGGCGGGTGCTGGTGGAGGACGCCAAAGGTCAGCCGCCGAACATCCCCTTCTGGCTGGGCGAGGCCCCGGCGCGCACCGAGGAGCTCTCCACCGCCGTCTCCAGGCTGCGCGAGGAGGTGGTCCAGAGGGTTCTGGAGGGCTCGCGCCCCGAGGCCGCCGCCTGGCTGGAGGACGAGCTGGCGCTCCCCCCCGCCGCCGCCACGCAGATCGTCGACTACCTGGCCGCCGCCGTGGCCGCCCTGGGAGCCATGCCCTCTCAGGAGACCCTGGTCGCCGAGCGCTTCTTCGACGAGGCCGGGGACCAGCACCTGGTGCTCCACTCCCCCTTCGGCAGCCGGCTCAACAAGGCCTGGGGGCTGGCCCTGCGCAAGCGCTTCTGCCGCGCGTTCAACTTCGAGCTCCAGGCCGCGGCCACCGAGGACGCCATCGTGCTCTCCCTCGGCCCCTCGCACAGCTTCCCGCTGGAGGACGTCTTCCACTTCCTCAGCTCCAACACGGCCAAGGACGTGCTCACCCAGGCCGTGCTCGACGCCCCCCTCTTCGGCGTGCGCTGGCGCTGGAACGCCGGCCGGGCCCTCGCCATCCCCCGCCAGCGCGGCGGGCGACGGGTGCCGGCGCCGCTGCTGCGGCAGGCGGCCGAGGACCTCGTGGCCGTGGTCTTCCCCGACCAGCTCGCCTGCCTGGAGAACATCGTGGGCGAGCGGGAGATCCCCGAGCATCCGCTGATCGCCCAGACCCTGCGCGACTGCCTGGAAGAGGCGATGGACATCGAGGGATTGGAGCGGCTGCTGCGCCGGATGGAGGCGGGCGAGATGACGATGATCGCCCGCGACGTGGTGGAGCCCTCGCCGCTCGCCCACGAGATCCTCAAGGCCCAGCCCTACGCCTTCCTGGACGACGCCCCCCTGGAGGAGCGCCGCACCCAGGCCGTGGCCCTGCGCCGCTGGCTCGACCCCGAGACCGCCAAGGACCTGGGCGCCCTCGACGCCGACGCCATCGTCCGCGTGCGCGCCGAGGCCTGGCCCGACGCCGAAACCCCGGACGAGCTCCACGACGCCCTGCTGACCCTCGGCTTCCTGACTCTGGATGAAGGGGACCTCTCCGGCTGGACCCGCCTCTTCGACGCCCTCGCCAGCGCCCGGCGGGCCACCGTCGCCACGATTCCGAACGGCCCCCGGCTCTGGATCGCCGCCGAAAGGCTGCCGCAGCTCCGGGCGCTCCATCCCAAGCTGACTCTGAGCCCCGAGATCGCCGCGCCCCCCCGCTTCGCCCGCGATTGGACGCCGGAGGCGGCGCTGATCGAGATCGTGCGCGGCCGTCTCGAAGGATTGGGACCGGTCACGGCCGAGGCGCTCGCTGAGAGCGTGGGCGTGAAGCGCGGCATGATCGAGATCGCCCTGGCGGCCCTCGAAAGCGAGGGGTTCGTCTTCCGCGGGAGGTTCACGCCGGGAGCGCAGAGCGAGGAGTGGTGCGAAAGGCGTCTCCTGGCGAGGATCCACCGCTACACCCTCGACCGTTTGAGAAGGGAGATCGAGCCCGTCTCACAGGCCGACTTCCTGCGCTTCCTCCTCGCCTGGCAGCGGGTCGATCCCGACGAGCGGGCCGAGGGCCCTGGGAGCCTGGACGCCCTGCTCGGCCAGCTCGAAGGCTTCGAGGCCGCGGCCTCCGCCTGGGAAGGGGAGATCCTGCCGGCGCGGATGAAAGAGTACGACCCCGCCTGGCTCGACGCCCTCTGCCTCGCCGGCCGCTGGGTCTGGGGCCGCGGCGGCGCGCCCGCCTCCGACGGCTCCCGGCGCTCCGGCCCGGTGCGGGCCACGCCCATCGCCCTCCTCTCCCGCAACGGCCTCCCCCTCTGGCGGGAGATCGCGCCGGCGGCCGATCCGGCCACCCTGGAGCTCTCGGCGGGAGCGCGGGCCGTCTACGAGCTGCTGCAACGCCGGGGCGCCTGCTTCTTCGGCGAGATCGCGCACGGCGCCGGTCTCCTCCACACCCAACTGGAGATGGCCCTCGCCGAGCTCGTCGCCTGGGGTCTCGTGACCTCGGACAGCTTCACCGGCCTGCGAGCCCTCCTCACCCCGGCCCACACGCGCCCGCCGGTCGACCGCACGGGCCGGCGCGGCGGCCTCTCCCTCTTCGGCATGGAGAACGCCGGCCGCTGGTCGCTGCTCCACCCC
>JAICSG010000953.1 GCA_025937035.1 Thermoanaerobaculia bacterium
GATGGAGGGGCTGATGGAGTCCGTCCTGGAGCCCTGGCTCGCGGAGCGCTCCGGCGGTGTGGCCCGCGAGACCGCCGTGCTCAAGATCGCCGGCCTCCCGGAGTCGGTGGTGGAGGAGCGGATCGCCCCGGCCTATGGGGAATTCGGCCGCGAGGCGATCACCATCCTGGCCAGCGCCGGCGAGATCCACCTCCAGGCCACCGCCGCCGGCCCCGAGCCCGAGCGCCGGGCCCGCCTTCAGGCGATGGTCGGCCGCCTCTCCGAGCTGGCCGGCGACGCCGTCTACACCACCCGCGAGGAGGACACCCTGGAGAGCGTGGTCGGCGACCTCCTCCGCGCCTCCCGCGCCACCCTCACCGCCGCCGAGTCCTGCACCGGCGGGCTCTTCTCCCAGCGGATCACCGCCGTCGCGGGCAGCAGCGACTACTTCCTGGGCGGGGCCATCACCTACAGCAACGAGCTCAAGACCCAACTGGTGGGGGTGCCGGCGGAGATGATCGCCGAAAACGGCGCCGTCTCCGAGCCGGTGGCCCGGGCCATGGCCGAGGGGGTGCGCCGGACCTTGAGGAGCGACTGGGGGGTGGGGATCACCGGCATCGCCGGGCCCGGCGGCGGCAGCGAGGCCAAGCCGGTGGGCACCGTCTACCTGGCGGTGGCGGGCCCGCGCGAGGGCGAGGTGGAGCACCGCCACGTCCGCCTGCCGGGGGACCGCAACCGGGTGCGCCGGTTCGCCACCCAGATCGTCCTGGAGATGCTGCGGCGCCGCCTGCTCGCCGTGAAGGAGGGGCACGCGTGAGGCTGTTCGTGGCCCTGGAGATCCCCGAGCCCCCGCGGCGCGACGTGCGCCGCCGGGTGGACGCCGTGCGCGACCGGCTCCCCCGGGCCCGCTGGGTCGATCTCGACAACCTCCATCTCACCCTGCTCTTCCTGGGCGAGACGGCCGAGGGGGACGTCCCCGCCCTCGCCGCCGGGCTCCGCGAGGCCTTCGCCCGCTGCCCGCCGCTCGACCTGCGCCTGGGGAGCGGCGGCACCTTTCCGCCGGGCCGCCCCGCCCGGGTGGCCTGGATCGGCGTCGAGGCTCCGGAGGCTCTCGTGACGCTCCAGGCGGACGTCACCCAGGCGGCGGTCGACGCTCTGGGCTTCGAGCCCGAGGAGCGGGCCTACCATCCGCACGCCACCCTGGCCCGCTGCCCGGACCCCTGGCGGCGGGAGGCGATCGACAAATTCAAGACCGCCCTCACCGGGCCGGTGGGGCCGCCGTTCGTGGCCGATCACGGAGTCCTCTTCGAGAGCAAGCTGTCGCCCAAGGGGGCGCGCTACCGCGCCGTGGAGACCTTCCCGATGACCGGCGAGGAGGAGGAGCCGTGAGCCCCGGCGCCGCGATCGCGCTGGTGGTGGGGGCCTACCTGCTCGGCTCGGTCTCGTTCAGCGTGGTGGTCGTCAAGGTCCTGCAGGGGCTGGACGTGCGCACCGTGGGGAGCGGCAACGCCGGGGCCACCAACGTCATGCGGGCGGCGGGCAAGAAGGCGGGGATCGCCGTGCTGGTCCTCGACGTGATCAAGGGGATGACCGCGGTGGCCGTCCCCCGGGCCCTGGACGCGCCGCCGGCCGTGATCGGCGGCGCGGCGGTGGCGGTGGTGCTCGGCCACGTCTTCCCGGTCTTCTTCGGCTTCCGCGGCGGCAAGGGGGTGGCCACCTCCGCGGGTGCCCTGGGGACCCTGGCGCCCGCCGCCATGGCCGCCGGCCTGGCGGTTTTCATCCTCGTGGTGCTCTGGAAGCGCTACGTCTCCCTGGGATCGATGGTCACGGCCGTGCTCTTCCCGCTCCTGATCGGCCTCGGGGCCCGGCTGGGCTGGCCGGAGCACGGCGGGCCCTGGCTGGTCCTCGCCTCGGCGGCGATCGCGCTGCTGATCCTGCTCAAGCACCGGAACAATCTCAGGCGGCTGCGCGAGGGGACCGAGCCCCGTCTGGGGGACCGGCGGGCCCGCCCCGCCAGGGAGCTGCGATGACTCATTGCAACGGCCCCAGACGGATCGGAGTCCTCGGCGCGGGCTCCTTCGGCACCGCCCTCGCCGCCCACTTCGCCGGCGCCGGCGGGCATCCGGTGCGGCTCTGGGCGCGCGACGCCGAGCTGGTGGAACGCCTGCGGCGTGAGAGGTCGAACGCCCGCTACCTGCCCGGCGTCGATCTTCCGCCCGGTCTGGAGCCGACCTCGGACGTGGCCTCGCTCGCGGATTGCGAA
>JAICSG010000945.1 GCA_025937035.1 Thermoanaerobaculia bacterium
GGAGCCAGAATCGCCCAACGCTCGTGATCCCGCCAGCGCCCCGCGATCTTGAGATATCGCGGGGAGTAGCCCTCCTTCGAGAATCCACACGACGCGGCGAGCGCGATGGAGGCCACGTTGCCCGGCTGGATGTTGGCCTCCAGGCGATGGATCTTGAGCTTTCGGAACGCGTGCCGCACGACGCCCTGCAATCCCTCCCGCATGAGCCCTCTGCGCTCGAAGCCCGCGAAGGCGTAATAGCCGAGATAGCCGCTGCGAAAGATTCCGAGGACGATCTCGGAGATGTTGATCACTCCGGCGATGGCGCCGTCCTCGGCCCGGCAGACGAGGAAGCCAAGGTTGGCCGGCTCCTGCATTCGCTGCACATAGCTCCGGAACCGCTCGGGTGTGGAGGGAGGATGCATCCATGGATGATGCAAGGTCCGGCTGGCTTGGACCCGGGCCAGGAATTCCGCTTCATCGGCGAGCGTGGGATGGCGGAGATGGATGCGGACGCTCATGCGGTGCGATCACTCCTCAACGCTCCGGCCGGCGAAGATGCCTCATGCTGAATACCAGTCCAACACTCGCAAGGCCCGGAGGGTGTTCCACCGGCTCGGCCGGCCCTCGCCCTCGTCCATCTCGATCAGCATCCTGCCGGGGTATTGGGTTTCGAGCGGCCACCGGCCGTCACCGTCGCGCTTCGACTCGACCAGGGTGATCGCCTCGGCCACTCGCTCATCGGGCGCGACGCCGGCCCGGCGCAGGTACTCGAGCCCCCGCAGCACGTCGTAATGCCACCACGTTGGAAAGGCGAAGCACGTCCAGTCGGCACCGCCCTTACGATCCCGCCCGATCACCTCGCCGGTGGACCGCCGGCGGAAGAGGCGGCGCTCGAGGAGATACTCCTGCCCGCGGAGACGGGCCGCAGTCACCTCGGCGCGGCTCCCGCCGGCCAGCTCGTATTCGAGCAGGGCTTCGAGAACGCAGATCGTGGAGTTGAACGACGACCGCGTCGACCTGTTAGGGGCCTCGCAGTTCCAGCCGCCGTCGGCCAACTGCTCGCCGAGCAGCCGGTCGATGAGGCCCTGGACGTCCTGGCCGAAGTAGGCGCCGCTCACCGCCACCTGCCCGTTGATGCAGGGCTCCACCTCGCCGGCGAAGAAGGGGTTGTCGTGTACCTCCGGCGGACCGCACCCTCGCCACGTCACGCGTTCGCGGACAAGGCCCACCGCGCGCCGTGCCTCCTCGCTGGCGGGATCGAGACCCATCTCCCGCAGGAGCAACAGGACGTGCATGATGGAGTCCCACCCGCGGTTCCACGCCGCGCCGCCCCACCGCCCGTCGGGCGCCTGGAGGGCGAGCAACCGCGCGCCCCAGCCCTCGGTGGCGACCCGCGCGCGCTCGGCCGCAACCTCCTCCGCGGGCGCACCGGTCAGATCCCGCATCACCTGCCAACGGATCGCAGGGTCGGAATCGAGCAGCCACTGGAGGACCGGATGGGACGTCATCTAAAGGGCGGTCGCGCGCGAGGGATCATATCGGTGGATGAAGGGCTTGCCGTTGAACGTGTGAGTGCAACAGCCGCACAGTGGGTGGAGATCCTCGACGCTGAGCTCCGGGCTCACCTTCCTCAGGATTCCGTCCTCATCGACGTACAAGCCGCTGAAGTAGGATGATTCGCCGACTCTGACGCAGTCCCGGCGCTCGCGCTCGGATCTCGCCACGAGCCAGAAGATGGGATCGGGCCGGTCCAGTCGCGAGACGGCTTCGGAGTACACGGAGTCCCACTCCGTCCCGACCTTCCCCAGCAGGAAGAGAAACAGCGGTGTGTAGTCCAGGCCGCGCAGATGCTTGCCGTGCATCGACTGGTGACTACCCTGAAAGCTCTTTTGCGCCTTCGTATTGCGAGCGTCGCTGAAGTCGCCGCCGCTGCGGTGATGCACGCCGCGAGCCGTTGTGTTGACCTTTCGGAAGAGTGGCTTCTTGATCATGGCCGAATGCGCAGGAGAGGCAATTCTACCATGCAGCTGGAGGTGCTATTCATTGACGGGAACACGGCGGGCTAGTCATATTTGGCTAAATTTTACTTTAGACAAGTGAGCGAATGGGGGTCCTGGAGCGCCTGGCAAAACCGGCCCAACGGGCCGGGAGAGCCTAGCCCAGGGCATCGGCCTTCAGCCTGGGCTGGGCTCCCGACCCGTTGGACGGGTTTGGGTTAGAGTGTCTCTGAAAGGCATTCACTGTAGAGACGCCCCGCGGGGCGTCTCCGGGGCGGAGTACCCGGCTTCACCATCGGAGA
>JAICSG010000821.1 GCA_025937035.1 Thermoanaerobaculia bacterium
GCCTCGCGGTCGCCATCGGCCTGGTGATCGACGACGCGGTGGTGATGGTGGAGAACATCCACCGGCGGCTGCGCGCGGGGCGCGGAGAAAGAGCGATCGAGGAGGCTACAGCCGAGCTGATCGCGCCCGTCGTGGGCTCCACCCTCACCACGGTGGTGGTGCTGACGCCGCTCGGCTTCCTCTCCGGGGTGGTGGGTCAGTTCTTCCGCGCCCTGTCGCTGACCCTCTCGGTCTCCGTGCTGATCTCGCTGGTGCTCTCGCTCACCCTCATCCCCCTGCTCTCCCACTTCGCCTATCGCCATGGCGAGCACGGCCAAGGGACGGGGCCGGGCCGGCTGGAGCGCGGCTACGCGCGGGCGCTCGCCGCCTCGGTGCGCCGCCCCTGGGCCGCGGTGGTCGCCGCCCTCGGGCTGGCGGTGGTTGGCTATCTCCTCTACCTCGGCATGCCCAGCGGCTTCCTGCCGCCCATGGACGAGGGGGGCTTCGTGATCGACTACCTGACGCCACCCGGCACCGCCCTCGCCGAGACCGACCGGCTGCTCCGCAAGGTGGAGGCACAGATCGCCAAGACCCCCGAGGTGGCCGCCTTCTCCCGCCGCACCGGCGCCGAGCTCGGCCTCTTCGCCACCCAGCCCAACAAGGGGGACATCCTGGTGCGGCTGAAGCCCCGCTCCGAGCGCCGCCGCTCCGCCGAGGAGGTGATCGCGGACCTGCGGCCGAAGCTGTCCGAGGCCGCGCCCGGCGTGGATCTGGAGTTCGTCCAGCTCCTCCAGGACATGATCGGCGACCTCGAAGGGGCCGCCGAGCCGCTGGAGGTGAAGATCTTCGGCGACGACACCAGCACCCTTAGCCGACTCGCGGAGCAGGTCCAGAACAAGATGGAGGGGGTGAAGGGGGTGGTCGACCTCGTGGGGCCGCAGCGGGGCGCTCCCGAGCTCACCTGGCGGATCGATCTCGAAGCCGCCGGCCGCGCCGGGCTCACCACCGAGCAGATCCAGGACCAGCTCGCCGTCGCCTGGGCCGGCGAGACCGCCACCCACCTCCAGGTGGGCGACCGCGCCATCCCCGTGCGGGTGCGCTATCCGGACCGCGACCGCTTCGATCCCGCCCGGCTGGCGCGCCTCACCCTGAAAGCCCCGGACGGCCGCCTCGTCCCCCTCTCCTCCGTGGCCCGGCCGGTGGTGAGCACGGGAGACGGCGAGCTCACCCGCGAGAACCTCCGGCAGGTGGCGCTGGTGACCGCGCGGCTCGAAGGGCGGGACCTCGGCACCGCCGCGGCCGAGATCCAGAAGCGGCTGCGCGGCCTCAAGCTGCCCGTGGGCTACTCGGTCGAGGTGGGCGGGCAGTACCAGTCGCAGCGCCAGGCCTTCCGCGAGCTGATGCTGGTCTTCGCCACCGCCGCCGCGCTGGTGCTGCTGGTGCTGGTGATCGAATTCCGGCGGGTAACCCCGTCGATCATCCTGCTCCTGGCGGCGCCGCTCTCCTTCGGCGGCGCCTTCCTGCTCCTCCGCCTCGCCGGCTCGGAGCTCGACGTCTCCTCCGCCATGGGGCTGATCCTGCTCGTGGGCCTGGTGGTGAAGAACGGCATCGTGATGATCGACTACGCCCACCGCCTCCACGCCGAGGGGCAGCCGTTCCCGGAAGCGGTCGCCCACGCGGCCCAGGTGCGCCTGCGGCCGATCCTGATGACCACCCTCTGCACCCTCTTCGGCCTGCTCCCCCTCGCCCTCGGCCTGGGCGCCGGCGCCGAGCTCCAGAAGCCGCTCGCCCTGGCTGTCATCGGCGGGCTGGGGCTCTCGACCCTGGTGACCCTGTTCGCGGTGCCTTCGGCGTACGTGGCGCTGCGGAGAAGGCCTTCATCATTCCCTTTGGAGGAACCATGAACCGCCCCCTGCTTTCCATGACCGTCCTCGCGTGTCTCGTTCTCCCTCTCCACGCCGCTGCGCCCGCCTACCACGTCGCCAAGGAAATCCAGGTCGGCGGCGAGGGGGGCTGGGACTACCTGACCGTGGACCCCGCCGGCCGCCGCCTCTACGTCTCCCACACCAACAAGGTCGAGGTGATCGACGTCGACAGCGGCAAGAAGGTGGGAGAGGTGACGGGCCTCTCCGGCGTCCACGGCATCGCCATCGCCCACGACCTCAACCGCGGCTTCATCAGCAACGGCCGCAGCTCGACGGTGACCATCTTCGATCTCAAGACCCTGGCGAACGTGGGCGAGGTCAAATCGACGGGCGAGAACCCGGACGCCATCCTCTACGACCCCTTCTCGTCGCAGGTTTTTGCCTTCAACGGCCGCTCCAAGAACGCCACCGTGCTGGACGCCAGGACGGGGAAGGTCGTGGGCACGATCGCGCTGGGCGGCAAGCCCGAGTTCGCCACCACGGACCTCAAGGGGCGGGTCTTCGTCAACATCGAGGACTTGAGCGAGATCGCCGAGATCGACGCCAAGAGCCTGGCCGTCAAGGCCCACTGGCCGCTCAAGCCCTGCGAGGAGCCCTCGGGCATGGCGATCGACCGCCAGCACCACCGCCTGCTCAGCGGCTGCGACAACAAGATGGCCGCCGTGGTGGATACCGAGAGCGGCAAGGTGGTCACCACCGTCCCCATCGGCGAGGGGGTGGACGCCAACGCCTTCGATCCCGGCACGGGGCTCTTCTTCAGCTCGAACGGCCGGGACGCCAC
>JAICSG010000280.1 GCA_025937035.1 Thermoanaerobaculia bacterium
GCCCCGCTGGGGCGGGTATTTGGCTCCAGGTTTCCGAAAATACCCGCCCGCTGGGCGGAATTTATCCAGCCTGGGGTGTCAACCCCAGGTAGAAGGCCAAAGAAGATCCCAAGCCCCTACAGGGGCCGGCATATCCTTGTCGATTGGAGGCTCAGGCCGAGGTGTCGGCCCTGCGGGGCTAATGAAGGTGGGGGGTGGACCCAACCTGGGGTTGATACCCCAGGCTGGATAAATTCCGCCCTGCGGGCGGGCCCTTGTTGAGGGGGGAACCTACCCCGGCAAATCGATCGTCCGCTTCTCCGGGTCCGGCTGTTGGCGATACAGGGTGAGCACGAATCCCACCATCGCCACCCAGGCGCTATTGGTGCGCTCGGCGATCTCGTGGGAGAGCTCGCGCTTCTGGCCGCCGGGGTCGGAGATCCTCACCTTGATCAGCTCGTGGATGTCCAGGGCCTCGTCAATCGACTCGATGACCCCGCCGGTGAGGCCGTTCTTTCCCACCTGGACCACGGGCTTGAGATAGTGGGCCATCCCCCTCAGATACTTCCGTTGCGCTCCGGTCAGCTCCATGCCGTTCTCCCTCCTCAGGCCGATTCTGTCAGAGCGTGAGAAGATGCCGCCATCATGCCGGCCTCCGAAGAGTGGGATCGCGAGATCGACGAGCTGTTCGCCGCCTGGACGGAGGCCGGGAAGCGGGGGGACGCCGCCGCCCTGGTCTCCCTGACCACCGAGGACGCGGAATTCTGGACCCATGGCGCGCCGGCGGTAAAGGGGCGGCAAGCCGTGACCGCCATGCTCGAGGGGTTCTTCGCGGGCTTCCGCTTCGAGCAGAGCTTCGAAGCCCTGGAGCGGATCGTCCTGGACGGCTGGGCCTTCGTGCGCGGCATCGAGCACAACCGGGTGACGCCGAAGGGAGGAGAGACCGTCGAGATCCGCCAGCGGGCTTTCATGGTCCTGCGGCGAGAGGAGGACGGCCGGTGGCGTTTCGCCCGCGGGATGACCAATCTGGAGGCCCGCCCGGCGAATCCCAGATGAAGATGACGGTCTTCGAGAGTTGGATAGGGGTTCGCGAAGAAAGATGGCGCGTTTTTTCCCGGGATAACGGCCCGGGAGCCCAGGATGGCGCTTTGGGAAGGAAGATGGCGGCTCGGATAGAGATCCGGGGCTCCATCTGTCGAGGATGGCGGCTCGGGAAGAAAGATGGCCGCCCGGGAAGCTAAAAAACCGGCCGGGAAGCGAAAAATCCATCCGGACGCTGAAAACGAGCGCCGGGAATCTTCGGAGCGCCAAATCCTGGCTCTAGAATCATCCGGATGGTCACCGAGCACCCCATCGTCCTCTTCGACGGCGTCTGCAACCTCTGCAACCGCTCGGTCCAATTCATCATCCAGCGGGACCCCGAAGGCCGATTCCGCTTCGCCTCCCTCCAGTCGCCTCTGGGGGAGGAGCTCCGGGCCCTGCTCAAGATCGATCCCCAGGAGGTCGACAGCGTCATCCTGGTCGAGGGGGACCGCTGGTACAAGGAGAGCGACGCCGCCCTGCGCATCGCCCGGGAGATGAGCGGCGCCTGGAGGGCCCTGTGGGTGCTCCGTTTCCTGCCGCGCTTTCTCCGGGACGGAGCCTACCGTCTCATCGCCCGCAACCGCTACCGCTGGTTCGGCAGGCAGGAGACCTGCTGGCTGCCGACGCCGGAGCTCCGGGGGCGGTTTCTGTCGTAGCTACCCAGCGGCCTTCTTGAGGCGCTCGGAGGCTGAGTGGTCATGGTCGCCAGGCTCAAAGTGGCTATTGTGCGGCTCCGCTCGGGCGCCACAGACTGGAGCCGATGAGTATGGAGGGCAACTACTAAAAGGAGGAGACTGTCATGAGAAGAGCTCTGATCGTCGGGTGCGCCGCTCTCTTCATCTCCATCGCCGGTCTGGCCCAGACGCCGAGCCCGGCCCCGCTTTCTCAGGAGGCCCTGGCGGCCATCCTGGGGCAGCCCGCTGTCACAGGTGAGCTCACGTCACCGCAAACCGAGGAACCGGTTCTCGCCTCGGCGAAGCGCCATCTCCCGTTGAAGGCCACCTGCACCGCGAAATGCCCGTTCAGCACCACTGTAAGCTGCACCACCTCGGGCTCGTGCAGCTCGGTGGACGGCACCAGTTGCTCGGCGAAAGGACACGTCACCTGTAACGGCGTCACGACCTCCTGCGCCACTTGCTACGTCAACTGCCGCTGTGCAGGCTCCAGCGACACCTTCTGCAGGGCCAATTGCTAGCCGGAAGCCGCCATCCTCGTCCTGGTCCGGAGGCTCTGCGGCACCTCTTCATCAGGAGGTACCACCCATGAAACGGAGAGACGTCAAGAAGCTGAGCCTGAGCCGGGAGACCCTGAGCGCGCTCGACGATTCGCGGCTGGCGGAAGCGGTGGGGGGCGCCACGAAGCCGCTCACCCTCTGCGTGAGCTGCAAGACCGAGTGCACCGCTAACTGCGCCTGAGCCGGCCGTGCCCCGCCCGGGGAGCGATCCCCGGGCCATCTGTCGGCGCGCCGACAGACCCTCAAGGATCGCCTTTCAAGTAACGTCTCACGTTGACCTCCGGCCCTCCCTCCTGCTAGTTTGCCGGGCGCCATGGCGATCTCCGATTCCGCGTTCGACGAGCCCCTGAACGAGCTCCGCCGCAAGATCAAGGAGCTGGAAGGGTTCCCGGCCGGCAGCGGCCAGGAGAAGGAGCTGGAGCGCCTGCGCAACACCCTGCGCAAGAGCACCTCCGACGTCTACGCCGGCCTCAGCCGCTGGCAGAAGGTGCTGGTGGCCCGCCATCAGGACCGTCCGTACACCCTCGAATACGTCCAGGCCCTGATGACCGACTGGGTCGAGATCCACGGCGACCGTGGCTTCGGGGACGATCCCGCCATCGTGGCCGGGCTCGCCACCTTCCGCGGCCGCAGCGTGGCCGTGGTCGGCCACCAGAAGGGGCGCGACACCAAGGAGCGGATCTGGCGCAATTTCGGCCAGCCGCGCCCCGAGGGGTACCGCAAGGCCCTGCGGGTGATGAAGATGGCGGAGAAGTTCGGCCTCCCGGTCCTCACCTTCATCGACACCGCCGGCGCCTACCCCGGGCTCGACGCCGAGGAGCGCGGCCAGGCCGAGGCGATCGCCCGCAATCTCATCGAGATGGCGGTGCTGGAGGTGCCGATCATCGTCACCGTGACCGGCGAGGGGGGGAGCGGCGGCGCCCTGGCGCTCGGGGTGGGGGACCGCGTGCTGATCCTCGAATACGCCACCTACTCGGTGATCTCGCCCGAGGGGTGCGCCGCCATCCTCTGGAAGGACCAGGACAGGAAGGCCGAGGCCGCCGAGGCGATGAGGATGACGGCCCCCGACCTGCTCGCCCTGGGCGTGGTGGACGAGATCGTCCCCGAGCCCCCGGGCGGCGCCCACACCGATCCGGACGCCACCTGCCGCCGGGTGGGGGACGCGGTCGAGCGCGCCCTCCAGGAGCTCTCCCGCCTCCCCACCAAAGAGCTGCTCGCCCGCCGCTACGACAAGTTCCGGGGCCTCGGCCGTTTTGACGAGGATTGATTGACGAGGGATAACCGGCTTTGAGCTCACCGGTGGAGTGGGTGGCCGCGCCGGTGCCGGAGAGCGCTGCCGGCCTGGAGCTGGCCGGGCGTCCGGCGTGGCTCGCGCCGCTGCTGGCCCGGCGTGGGGTCTTGGACGCCCCCGGCGCCGAGCGCTACCTGAAGCCCTCTCTCGACCAGCTCCACGACCCTTTCCTGCTCGCCGGCATGGAGGCGGCGGTGGCCCGTCTGCTCGACGCCCGGGACCGCCGGGAGACGGTGGCCATCGTGGGCGATTACGATGTCGACGGCATCTCCGCCACCGCCCTCCTGCTCGCCGTCTTCAACGCCTGTGGCATCGTGGCGAAGCCGATCCTGCCGCACCGCCTGCGCGAGGGGTACGGCTTCCAGGCCGTCCATGTGGAGCGGGCCCGCGATCAGGGGTGCGGGCTGATCGTCACCGCCGACTGCGGCAGCTCCTCGGCCGAGGCGGTGGAGCGGGCGCTGGCGGCCGGGATGGGGGTCATCATCACCGATCACCACCTGCCGGGCTGCGAGCTGCCGGCGGGGACGCTGCACATCAACCCCCGCCAGCCGGGCTGCACCTATCCGTTCCGGGACCTGGCGGCGGTGGGGCTGGCCTTCAAGCTGGCCCTGGCCCTCACCGGCCGGTGCGGCAAGGCGCTCGATCCGGCGCCGCTGCTGCGGGTGGCCTGTCTCGGGACCATCGCGGACCTGGTGCCGCTGCACGGCGAGAACCGGGTGATCGCCGCCCTCGGTCTCAAGGCGCTGGCGCAGGCGCGGTCCCATGGGCTCAAGGCGCTGATCGAGAAGTCGGGCATGAAGCCGCCGTTCACCGCCGCGGACGTGGGGTTCCGCATCGGTCCCCGGATCAACGCCGCCGGCCGGCTGCACGACCCTGAGCGGGCCCTGGAGCTGCTGCTGAGCCGGGACGCCGTCCGGGCCGCGGCCCTGGCCACGGAGCTCGACGGCTGGAACCGGGAGCGCCAGGCGGCCGAGACCAAGGTGGTGGAAGAGGCGTTACGGATCATCAACGCCCGCTCCCCCTTGCCGCCGGTGCTGGTGGCCTGGAGCGAGAGCTGGCACAAGGGGGTGGTGGGGGTGGCGGCCGGCCGGGTGGCCAAGGATCTCCATCGTCCGACCGTGCTGCTGGCGGTGGAAGGGGAGACGGCGACCGGCTCCGGGCGGAGCGTGCCGGGGATCGAGCTGCACGGCTTCCTCAGCTCCTGGAAGGAGCGCATGGAGCGCTTCGGCGGCCACGCCCAGGCGGTGGGGTTGACGGCGAGGACTCAAGCGTTGGAGGAGCTGCGGCGGGAGTGGGAGGAGGCGGGCGCGGCCTGGCCCGAGGAGCTCCTGGCGCGGCGGATCGAGTACGAGCTGCACCTGCCGCCGGCCGAGGTCTCGCCCGTCCTGCTGGCCCATCTGGCGGCCCTGGAGCCGTTCGGCCAGGGGAACTCCCGGCCGGTCCTGCGCACCGGGCCCCTCCGCGTCGAGGGGGAGCCGCGCGCCTTCGGCAACGGCCACCTCTCGGCCCGCGCCCGGGGGGAGGACGGCGCGGCGGTGAATCTCGTAGGATGGCGCTGGGGGGAGCGCGCGGGGAGCCTGCGCGGCCGCTTCGAGGTCCTCGCCTGCGTCGAGGACGACACGTACCGCGGCGGTCCGGTGCTGCGACTGGTCGACAGCCGGCCCGCCGCTTCAGAGCTCGGCGCCTAAGCGCCTGGAATCCGATCGCCCATGCCGATACGCAAGGCCCGCTCTCCGCTCGCCGGTATCCGCAAGCTGCTGCTCGCGGTGCTGGTGCTCATCATCCTGGGCATCGCCGGCCTGTTCCTGTTCGGCAAGGCGGGCCAGCACCGGGAGAAGCCGGCCCGCGCGGAGGAGGAGGACACCCGCGGCGCCAAGGGGATGACCCTGATCGGCGAGGACTTCGATTACACCTTCACCGAAGGGGCGCGCCCGATCTTCCACATCAAGGGGGTGAGCATCAAGGCCGACCGCGAGGGGACGATCTACCTCGACCGCGTGGCCATCACCCTGTGGGACAAACAGGGGCGGATCTTCCACGTGGAGAGCCGGAAGGCGAGCTTCAACCGCGAGTCCAACGAGGGGCAGCTCCAGGGGAACGTGGTGCTGCGCGGCCCCGAGCAGATGGAGCTGCACACCGCCCGCCTCGACCTCCAGCAGAAGGGGAACGTGGTGTCGAGCGACGTGCCGGTCGAGCTGCATTATGGCGGGAAGTACGTCGCCCACGCCGGCAAGCTGACGGTCGACATCAACGGCGAGAATTACGCCTTGCAGGGGGGCGCCCGGGTGGAGAGCGTCCCCGGGGTGGTCCC
>JAICSG010000505.1 GCA_025937035.1 Thermoanaerobaculia bacterium
GCGGCCGGCCGGAGATGGAGGGGCTGATCGGCTTCTTCGCCAACAGCCTGCCCCTCCGCATCGAGCGCCCCGGGGACCCCTCCTTCGGCGAGCTGCTGGCCGGGGTGCGGGCCGGCGCGCTCGGCCTGCTGGCCCACCAGGACCAGCCGCTGGAGGACCTGGCCGGGATGCTGCGACCGGGGCGGGCCTCCACCGCCGACCCCCTGTTCCAGGCCTTCTTCGCCCTGCGCGGCAACACCGGCCGGCGGGAGCTGGCACCCGGCCTCTCCCTCTCCTGGTGGGAGGAGGACCACGGCGCGGCGCAGTTCGACTTCCTGCTCGACCTGGAGGACCGGGGGGAGGAGATCGCCGGCCGCCTCAACGTCAGCGCCGACCTCTTCACCCCGGCCGCCGTCGAGCGCCTGGCCCGCGGGTGGGAAACGCTCCTGGCCGACGCGGTGGCGCGGCCGGACGTTCCCGTCTCGGCGCTGGCCCTGCTGGGTGCCGCCGAGCGGCACGCTCTCTTGGTCGAATGGAGCCGGGCGCCCCGGCCGCCGGCCTGGAGCGGCTCCGTCCCGGCCCGCGTGGCGTCCTGGGCGGTAAAGACCCCGGATGCCCCCGCGGTGCTGCCGGCCGAGCCCGGCCAGCCCGCGCTCACCTACGGCGAGCTGGTGGATCGCGCGCGCCGGCTGGCCGGCCGTCTCCGGGAGCGCGGCGTGGGGCCGGACGTCCGGGTGGGCGTCTACGCCGAGCGCTCGCCCGAGACCCTGGTGGGCATGCTCGCCGTGTTGCTGGCCGGCGGCGCCTTCCTGCCGCTCGATCCGGCCTACCCGCCCGAGCGCCTGGCCCTGATCCTGGAGGACGCCCGCGTGCCGGTGCTCCTGGCCCGGCCGGAGCTCGCCGCGGCCCTGCCCACCGGCGGCGCGGAGGTGGTGCCGCTCGACGGCGCGGTCGAGCCCTCCGCCTTCCCGGACGCCGCTCCGGACGGCCTCGCCTACGTGATCTACACCTCGGGCTCCACGGGCAGGCCCAAGGGGGTGCTGATCCCCCACGGCGGCTTCCTGGGCGCGGTCGAGGCGCTCGCCGAACGGTCAGGGGTGGAGCCGGGGAGCCGGGTCCTCCAGTTCGCCTCGGCGGGCTTCGACGCCTCGGTGTGGGAGATCTGGAGCACCCTGATCCGCGGCGCCGCGCTCGTCCTGGCCCGGCGCGAGGACCTGCTCCCGGGACCGGCCCTGCTGGCCACCCTGCGCGGCCGCGGGATCACCAACGTCTTCCTCACCCCCACCGCCCTGGCGGCGCTGCCGGAGGGGGCGAGCCACGAGCTGGCCGCCCTGCGCGGCCTGGTGGTCGGCGGCGAGGCCTTCCCGCCCGACCTGGTGGCGCGCTGGGCCCCCGGGCGCCGGCTCTGGAACGCCTACGGGCCCACCGAGGCGAGCATCTGCGTCGCCATGGCCCGCCTCGCCGAGGACGGCCAGACCCCCATCGGACGGCCGGTCGCGGACAGCCGGTTGCTGGTGCTCGGCCACCATCTCGAAGCCGTGCCGCTCGGGGTCCCCGGCGAGCTCCACATCGGCGGCAGCGGCCTCGCCCGCGGCTACCTCGGCCGGCCCGACCTCACGGCCGCCGCCTTCCTCCCCGACCCGTTCTCAGGGCCGGCGGGGGCGCGGCTCTACCGCACCGGCGACCTCGTCCGCCACCGGCCCGACGGCCAGCTCGAGTTCCTCGGCCGCGCCGACCGCCAGGTCAAGGTGCGCGGCTTCCGCATCGAGCCAGGGGAGATCGAGGCGCAGCTCTGCGAGCACCCCGGGGTGCGGGAGGCCGTGGTGGTGCCCTACGAGGCGGCGCCGCGGGATCTCCGCCTCGCCGCCTACGTGGCACGGACGGCCGCGGATGCGGCCACCGCCCACGAGCTGCGGGCCTTCCTGCGCTCGCGGTTCCCTGAGCACATGGTCCCCTCCGCCTTCACCTTCCTCGACGCCCTGCCGCTCTCGCCCGGCGGCAAGGTCGACCGCCGCGCCCTGCCCGCGCCCGCCGCGGACGAGGCGGCCTCCCGCGGCCCCGCGGCCCCGCGCACCCCCGCCGAGGAGCTGCTGGCCGGGATCTGGGAGGAGGTCCTGGGGAGGGACGAGGTCGGCCCGGACGACGACTTCTTCGACCTCGGCGGGCATTCGCTCCTCATCGGACGGGTGCTGGCCCGGGTGCGCGCCGCCTTCGGGGTGGATCTCCCCGTGCGGGCCGCCTTCGAGGCCCGCACCCTGGCGGCGCTGGCGCGGCGGATCGGGGAAACCTCCTATGCGAGCCTGCCGCCGCAACCCCCGCTGGTCCGGCTCCCGGCCGCAGAGCCCCGTCCGCTCTCCTTCGCCCAGCAGCGTCTCTGGCTGCTCGACCGCCTGGAGCCCGGCTCCATCGGCTACAACCTGCCGCTCGCCTACCGGATCGAGGGCCCCCTGGACGCGCCCTCCCTGGAGCGGGCTCTGGGCGAGGTGGCGCGCCGGCACGAGGTCCTGCGCACCACCTTCGCGGTGGGGGAGAGCGGCGAGCCCCGCCCGGCCGTGGCCCCGGCGGGCCCCGTCCCGCTGCCCCGCCTCGACCTCTCCGGCCTCCCCGCGCGCACCCGGGAGGCCGAGGCCGAACGGCTGAGCCGGGAGGAGGCCGCGAGGCCCTTCGACCTCGCCGCCGGCCCGCTCTTCCGGACGGTCCTGGTGGCGCTCGGCCCCGCCCGGCACCACCTGCTGGTCACCCTGCACCACATCGCCTTCGACGGCTGGTCGGTGGAGGTCTTCCTGGGCGAATTGACCGCCCTCTACGGCGCCTTCGCGGCCGGCCTGCCATCCCCCCTGCCGGAGCCGCCGGTCCAGTACGCCGACTTCGCCGCCTGGCAGCGGCGCTGGCTGGCCGGGCCCGTCCTGGAGGCCCAGCTCGACTACTGGCGGCGGCAGCTCGCGGCGGCCCCCGAGGCGCTCGACCTGCCGACCGACCGCCCCCGCCCGGCGGTGGAGACCTCGCGCGGCGTCCACTTCACGGTGCCGGTCCCGCCCGCCGTGGCGGCCGGCGCCCGGGCCCTCGCCCGCGGCCAGGGGGCCACCCTCTTCATGACCCTGCTCGCCGCCTTCGCCGCCCAGCTCCACCGCTACACCGGCGCCGTCGACCTCCTGCTGGGCTCGCCGGTCGCCAACCGCACCCGGGGGGAGATCGAGGGGCTCCTCGGCTTCTTCGTGAGCACCCTGGTGATGCGCGCCGACCTCGCCGGCGATCCGGGCTTCGCCACCCTCGTCTCGCGGGTGCGCGAGATGGCGCTCGCCGCCTACGCCCACCAGGACCTCCCCTTCGAGCGCCTGGTGGAGGAGCTGGTGCCGCAGCGCAGCCTGGCCCGCAGCCCGCTCTTCCAGGCCGTCTTCGTGCTCGGGGTGGAATCGGCGGTCTGCGAGCTGGCGCCGGGCCTGCCGCTCACCCCCCTCCCGGTCGACTACCGCACGGCCAAGTACGACCTCACGCTGGCCGTCGACGTCCAGGAGGACGCGCTCACCGCCACCTTCGAGTACCGCACCGACCTGCTCGACCGCTCCACGGTGACCCGCTGGGCCGGCCACTTCATCCACCTGCTGGCCGCGGTGGCCGCCGATCCCCAGGCCCCCGTCTCGACCTTCGGCCTGCTCTCCCCGGCGGAGCGGCACCAGCTCGCCCTGGAGTGGAACGACACCGCCGTCCTCCCCGAGCCCGCCGCCTGCCTGCACCAGCTCTTCGAGGCCCAGGCGGCGCGGACGCCCGAGGCGGTGGCCCTGGTCTCGCCCGACGGCCGCGAGCGGCTGACCTACCGCCAGCTCGACGAGCGGGCCGAGGCCCTGGCCCGCCGCCTGCGCGCCCTGGGGGTGCGGCCCGAGGTCCTGGCCGGCGTCTTGATGGACCGCACGGTGGAGCTGGTGGTCTCCCTCCTCGCCGTGCTCAAGGCGGGCGGCGCGTACGTGCCCATCGACCCCCACTATCCGGAGGAGCGCCGCCAGCTCCTGCTCGCCGACTCCGGGGCCCGGGTCGTCGTCACCCATACATCCCTACTTCCCCTCCTCGCCGGCAGCGCCGC
>JAICSG010000725.1 GCA_025937035.1 Thermoanaerobaculia bacterium
CAGCCGGGGCCGGTGGGGTCGGACCCCGGCCTCCGGCTCGACACCGGCGGTAAGCTGCTGCTCAACGCCGACGACGGCGTGCACGGCCGCGAGCCCTGGCTCTCGGACGGTACCGCGGCGGGCACCACCCTGCTGCTGGACATCCAGCCGGGCGCCGGCAGCTCCTCGACCGTCTCTCCCGTCTTCAACACCTTCGAGAACGACGTCCTCGCGCTCGGCGGCGGCGCCTTCCTGTTCACGGCCGACGACGGCGTGCACGGTATCGAGCCGTGGGTGAGCGACGGCACGCCCGGCGGCACGTCCCTCTTCCTGGACATCGATCCGGGGAGCGATCCGTCGTTCCCGCACGGATTCCTCCGCCTGGGGAGCCGGATCCTGTTCGGCGCGAGCGATGCCACGAACGGCTTCGAGCTCTGGTCCACCGACGGCACCCCGGGGGGCACGGCGCTCCTCAAGGACCTCAATCCCGGCTCCAACAGCGGCTACGTCCGCACGCTGACGGCGGTCGGCAGCCAGGCCTTCTTCGCGGCCTACGACGGCACGGCCGGGACCGGCTTCACGCTCTGGAAGACGGACGGCACCGCCGCCGGCACCGTGCCGGTGGCCCCCAGCTCGACCGTCACCCTCAGCATCTTCGCCCTCCCCGCCATCCAGCCGTTCAACGGCGGCGTGGTGTTCTTCGGCCAGGACGCCGCCCACGGGGCCGAGATCTGGACGAGCGACGGCACCGCCGCCGGCACCCAGCTTGTGAAGGACGTCGAGCCGGGCATCGGCTGGGGGATCGGCCGCGGGTTGTCCGGCATCGCGGTGGCGGGCGGGACCGCCTACTTCCAGGGCCTCACCAGCGCCCACGGCTCCGAGCTCTGGAAGACGGACGGCACCGCCGCCGGCACGGTCGAGGTGAAGAACGTCCAGGCGCTGGCCTCGTCCATCCACGTCTTCAACAACTCTTCCGCGGGAAGCTTCCAAAACCTGGGCGGCAAGCTCCTGTGCGGCGCCGACGACGGCGCGACCGGCGTCGAGCCGTGGATCAGCGACGGCACCGCCGCGGGGACGGTGCGGCTCGGGGATCTGGCGCCGGGAACGGACTGGAGCTCGCAGCTCTTCACCCTGCCGGTGGGCGGCACCCACCTGCTGGGCTCCGGGGTCGGCCTGTGGACCACCGACGGGACTCCCGCCGGCACCTCCCAGCTCCTCCCCGGGACCTTGGGATGGGTCTACAATCCCGTCCCCGCCCTGGGGAAGGTCTTCTTCGCGGGCGAAGACTCCGGCGGCACCACGCTCTGGCAGACCGACGGCACCGCCGCCGGCACGGCGACGGTGGGCGGCTACAATCCGTCGCCGCCGGTCCCCTTCGGCTCCCTGCTCCTGTACGCCGCCGAAGCGACCGCCAACAGCTACCCTCCGGCGCTCTGGCGGACGGACGGCACCGCCGCCGGCACCTACGCCCTGACCTCCCCCCTTTCGGGGCTCGGCGGACCGGTGCCCTTGAGCTCCGTCGCCCTCTTCGCCGCCGACGCGCCGGGGGCGGGCACCGAGCTGTGGTCCACCGACGGCACGAGCGGGGGGACCGGCCTCCTCAAGGACCTCGAGCCGGGAGCCGGAAGCTCCGACCCCCGGGACCTCGTCCACCTCGGCGCCGTGGCCGTCTTCACCGCCTTCGACTCGGCGCACGGCCGCGAGCTCTGGGTGAGCGACGGCACCGCCGCTGGCACCAACCTCCTGGTGGATATCCAGCCGGGCACCGGCTCCGCGTTCGGCCCCTCTCCGTCCGGCCTTCTGTTGGCGGGCCTCCCCGATCTCCCCGGCTCTCCGGCGGTGATCGGCGGCGCCCTCTTCTTCGTGGCCGACGACGGCATCCATGGCCGAGAGCTCTGGAAGACCGACGGCACGGCGGCGGGCACGGTCCTCGTCCGCGACATCAACCCGGGCGCCGCCCCCTCCGATCCCACCAGGCTGACCCTCGCCAACGGGCGCCTCTTCTTCGTGGCCGACGACGGCGCGCACGGCCGCGAGCTGTGGGTGAGCGACGGCACCGGGGCGGGCACCCACAGGGTGCTGGACATCCTGCCCGGCGCGGGCTCGTCCGCGGTCCAGAAGCTCCACGCGCTCGGCTCGCTGGTCCTCTTCTCCGCCGACGACGGCGTCCACGGCCGCGAGCTCTGGCGCAGCGACGGCGTGGCGGTGGGGACCTTCCTGGTGCAGGACATCGCTCCCGGTCCGGCGCCCTCCAGCCCGCTGGATTTCGCCGCTGTGGGCTCCGACGTCTTCTTCGCGGCCAACGACGGCGTGACCGGCTTCGAGCCGTGGGTGATCCCCCAGGCCTCCGTGCTCGCCACCTATCGCGACGTGCCCGGGGACTACTTCGCCTGGCGGTTCATCGAGGCCCTCACCCTCCGCGGGGTCACCAGCGGCTGCGGCAACGGCAACTACTGCCCGGGCGCGCCGATCACCCGCGCCGAGATGGCGGTCCTCCTCTTCACCGCCCGCGGCACGATGCCACCGGCGGGGCTCGGCGACCGCTTCAACGACGTCCCCCTCGGCTACTGGGCCGGCCCCTGGATCGAGGAGCTGGCGCGCGAGGGGGTGGTGAGCGGCTGCTCGGCCAATCCGCCGCTCTACTGCCCGGAGAGCCCGCTGACCCGGGCCGAGATGGCCGTGTTCCTCACCCTGGCCCGGCACGAGAATCCCCCGCCGGCCACCGGCGCCCGCTTCAACGACGTGCCGGCCAACTACTGGGCCGCCCGCTTCATCGAGCAGCTCGCGGCGGACGGCGTCAGCAACGGCTGCGGCGGCGGCAACTACTGCCCCGACCAGCCGATCACCCGGGGGGAGATGGCGGTGTTTTTGGCCACGGCGTTCGGGCTGCCGTTGCCGTAGCCTGACGAGGGCGTCCCCGGCAGGTTGGCCCTCATCACCCCGGCCCTCTTCTCCCGGCCTCCCCCCCACCTGACGGGAGAAGAGGGAGACCCGCCGCGTGAGATTTTCGTAGGGGCGGGGCTTGTCCCCGCCCAACAACGTCGCGGGCGGGGA
>JAICSG010000288.1 GCA_025937035.1 Thermoanaerobaculia bacterium
AGCAAGATCCGCGTCGCCCTCGTCGACGACCACCGGGTGGTCCAGACCGGCCTGCGCAGCTATCTCGAATCGTTCCCGGACCTGGAGGTGATCGGCACCGCCTCCAGCGGCGAGGAGGCCCTCGGCAAGATCGGGGAGTGGCTCCCCGACGTGGTGGTGATGGACCTCCACATGCCCGGCGGCATCGACGGCGTCGAGGCTACCCGCCGGGTGCGCGCCCTCTCCCCTCACACCCAGGTAGTGGTGCTGACGGCGCACACGGACGAGGCGCGGGTGGTGGCGGCGCTGCGGGCGGGGGCGATCGGCTACGTGCGCAAGGATTCCGATCCGGAGGTGCTGATCGCCGCCGTGCGGGGCGCCGCCCGGGGGCAGTCGGTGCTCGATCCCGCCGTGGCCGGCTCGGTGCTCCAGGACCTCGTGCGCGGCGGCCCGCTCGCCGAGGAGCTCTCCGAGCGGGAGAGGGAGGTGCTCGCCCAGCTCGCCCACGGCCGCACCAACCGCGAGATCGCCCAGGCCCTCCACGTCGGCGAGGAGACCGTGAAGACTCATGTCGGCAACATCCTCTCCAAGCTCCAGCTCAACCACCGCACCCAGGCGGTGATCTACGCGCTGAAGCGGGGGGTGGTGTCGCTGGAGGACGTGGAGCTGTAGGAAGGACGGACACGGACTTACACGGACGGACACTCTCTTCGTGTCCGTCCGTGTAAGTCCGTGTTCTTCCCTCACTCGTTCCGGATCGCCACGATCGGCTGCACCCGCGCCGCCCGCCGGGCGGGCAGCCAGGAGGCGAAGAGGGCCACCGCCGCCAGCAGGATGGCGATGCTCAGGAAGGTGAGCGGATCGTGGGCGCTCACGCCGTCGAGCAGGCTTTCGAGACCGCGGGTGAGGGCCAGGGCGCCGGCCGCTCCGACGGCGATCCCCACCAGGGTCAGGCGCGAGCCCTGGCGCATCACCAAGCGGATCACGTCCCGCGCCTGCGCGCCGAGGGCCATCCGCATCCCGATCTCCCGCGTGCGCTGGGCCACCAGGTAGGAGATGACGCCGTAGAGGCCGGCCGCCGAGAGCGCCAGGGCGATCCCCGCGAAGAGGGCGAGCAGCCAGAGATTGAGCCGGCGGGAGGCGAGCGAGTCCGAGATCACCTGCTCCATGGTCAGCATCTTGTAGAGCGGCACCCCGGGATCGACCGCGCGCACCGCCCGCCGCAGGTCGGGGGCCAGGGCGCCGGGAGAGCCGGCGGTCTTCACCACCAGCGCCGCGTCGGTCAGCAGCTCGCCGTAGTCCCCCTCCGCGCCGGCGTAGGGGAGATAGACCTCGGCGAGCGGCTCCTGGTCGAGCCCCGCCTGGTGGACGGCGCCGACCACGCCGATGATCTCGAGCTTCATGTCCCCGCCCATGCGGATCCGGCGGCCGAGCGGATTCTCGCCGGGGAACTGCTGGCGGACGAGCACCTCGTTGACGATCGCTACGTTGATCCCCTTCTCCCCATCCCGTTCCGTGAAGTCGCGCCCCCGCAGCAGGGGGATGCCGAGCGCGTTGAAGAAGCTCGGGCTGGCCATGCGGATCTCGGCCATGGGCTGCTGCGGCAGCGGCGGCTCCGGCCGCCCTTCGACTGTGTAGCTGGCGTTGGTCCAGGCCTCCTGCACCGGGATCATCGAGATCAGGGCGGCCGCGCGCACCCCGGGGAGGGCGCGCACCTTGTCGAGCAGGGGGCGGAAGAAGCGCGGGACGACCGGCCGGGTGGTGGCGGGCACGGCCACGTGGGCGGTGAGCACCCCCCGGGAGACGAATCCCGGCTCGGTGCCGCTCACCTTGAGGAACCCGCGCAGAAGCAGCCCGGCCCCCACCAGCAGGACCAGCGAGAGGGCGATCTCGGCCACCACCAGCCCGCTCCGGAAGCGCTGCTGGCGACCGCCCGAGGTGGTACGTCCGCCCTCCACCAGGCTCTCCCGGACGTCCCCGCGCGCCGCCTGGAGGGCCGGCACCAGGCCGAAGGCGATCCCGGAGAAGGCGGCCACCGCGAGCAGGAAGAGGAACACCCGGCCGTCGAGCGGGATGCCGCCGGAGACCGGCAGCGCCACCCGGACCAGCGGGGTCAGCGCCGCCAGGGCCCAGCGGGCGAGCAGCAATCCCAGCAGGGCGCCTCCCAGGGCCAGCACCAGGCTCTCCACCAGGAGCTGCCGCACCAGCCGGGAACGGCCTGCCCCCAGGGCCAGCCGCACCGCCATCTCCCGCTGGCGCACCGCGGCGCGGGCCAGCAGCAAATTGGCGACGTTGGCGCAGGCGATGAGGAGCACCAGGAACACGGCGGCAAGCAGGATCAGCAGCGCCTTCCGCGGCGTCTCCCCCACGATCGATTCCCGCAGCCCCATCAGCTTCACGCTCCTCCCCGCCTGCTGATCGGGGTAGGTCTTGGCGAGGCGGGCGGCGATCTGCTTGAGCTGCGCGAAGGCCTGCCCCCGGCTCGCCCCCGGCTTCAGGCGCCCGGTCACCGCCAGGAAGTGCGAGCCCCGGGAGTCGATCCTCGGATTCGGCAGGCGGAGCAGCCAGGCGTCGATCCCTTCGCGGGAAAGCGGCGGGAAGGAGAGCTCGGCGGGGAGGATGCCGATCACCAGGTACGGATTGCCGTCGAGCTGGATCGTGCGGCCGACGAGCGCCGGATCGGCGCCGAACCGCCGGCGCCAGAGCGTCTCGCCGATCACCACGACCTGCGACCGGCCCGGCTCGTCCTGCCCCGGGGAGAAGAGGCGCCCCCGGAGGGGGCGCGCGCGCAGCATCTGGAAGAGGTTGGGCGTGGCCTCCACCGTGCGGATGCGCTCGGCGTTCCCGGCCTCCTGGAGGTTGCGGCTCCCTCCCACCCAGGCCGTCAGGGCCTCGAACACGGTGCTCTGCTCGGCCCAGTCGCGGTAGTTCGGCACGGAGACCGAGCCGGGGAGCTGCTTGTCCCCCCACGTCTCGTAGACGCGCACCAGCCGCTCCGGCTCCGGGAAAGAGAGCGGGCGCAGCAGCACGGCGTTGAGCACGCTGAACAGGGCCGCGTTGGCGCCGATGCCGAGCGCCAGGCAGAGCAGCGCCACCACGGTGAACCCGGGCGAGCGGCGGAGCGAGCGCAGGCCGAAACGGACGTCCCGCCGGAGGTCGTCCAGCCAAGTGATGCCGCGCACGTCGCGTACCTCGTCCTTGAACCGGTCGGCGCTCCCGAGCTCGCGCTCGGCGAGGGCCCGCGCCTCCTTGGGTGTCATCCCTTCCTGAATGTGCTTTTCGGTCTGCATGTCCACGTGGAACCTCATCTCCTCTTCCAGATCCCGCTCGAAGCGGTCGCGATGGGACAGGGTGCGCAGGCGGCGGGAGGCCTTTCTGAGCAGGGCCATGGCGATCTCCTCACCCTCAAGCGGATTGCAGGATCCAGCGCACGGCCTGGGCATACTGCCGCCAGACCTCGGTCTTCCGCTCCAACTGCTCCCGCCCGACATCAGTCAGGCGATAGAGCTTGGCGCGGCGGTTGTTGTCCGAGACGCCCCACTCGGAATCGATCCACCCCTGCTCCTCCAGCCGGTGGAGGGCCGGGTAGAGCGACCCCTGGTTGACCTGGAGCAGGTTGCGCGACACCTGCTGGATGCGCTGCGCGACCCCCCAGCCGTGGTTCGGTCCCAGGCTCAAGGTCTTCAGAATCAACAGATCGAGCGTCCCTTGCAGCAGATCGGTGGTCGACTGGCTCATTCGTGCTCCCCTCGAATGTCTACAAGAGAGGATACGGAGGATCGGTGCGGAATGTTTCAGGAAGGCGGAGGGTGGAGCAAAGAAAGAAGAAAACAGGGACCCAAGGACATCAAGGACTGCAAGGACGATCGCTTCGTCCTTGCAGTCCTTTGGGTCCTTGTCTCAGCTCACCGGCTGGTAGGCGTCCTCGAGCTGGTGCCCGAGGACGGAGGCCGGCTCGGCGTGGGCCGTCTCCTGGAGGCTGGTGGAGCTCTCCTCGCTGGAGCTGCCGTTCTTCGAGCGGCGGAGCTTGCCGGCGAGCTGCTTGACGTCCGGGTTGGCGATGCCCTGGGCGAGGAGGCCGAGGCCCAGCGCTCCCAGCGCCACGTTCTTGTTCTTGAGGGCGGTAAGGGCCAGGGCGCTGCCGGTGGTGCCGGTCAGCACGCGGGCCGCCGGGCCCACCCAGCGCTTCGCGCCCTTGCGAAAAGCCGCGAGGTCCCCGGGCGACTCGTGGAGCTCGAGCCTGTTCTCGACGCCGTTGATCCCCTCGACGGCCTCGATCGCCGCCAGCAGGCGGGCCACCTCGGAGGCGAGCACCAGCCCGTGCAGGTGGACCCGCCCGGCCTCCAGGATCGGATCGATCGCCGACGGATAGGAGACGCTGACGCGGACCGCCTTCTGCACCTTCTTGAGCAGCTTCTGACCGCTGTCCGCCAAGTCGCTCTTGCTGAGCTTGGACCGGGTCTCGGCGACCAGCCCCTTGGTCTTGTTGCCGAGATGGCGGGAGGTCTTGGCCGCCGCCTTGCTCCCCTGTTTCAGAGCGGAGAGCGACTTGTCGCGGGCGAGGGCCCGGCGGCCCCGCCCCCCCTCGGGATCGAGCAGATACATGAGGCCTGCCCCCACTCCCACACCCAGGCCGGCGCTGCCGACCAGAGACCACTTCTGCTTGTCCATACAGACTCCTTCCCTTGCATGGAGGTCCCCGGCAGGCGAAGGGCCGTGGTGTGTCGTCCTGGTGCTGCCGGCGGGCCCCGTTTTCAAAACAACGACCGGGCACGGGGTTCCGCGCCCGGTCTGCTGTATTGCAAGGGATGTACCCTCACCACTCCGGCGTCAGCTCTCCCGGATACGCACGCCGCCGTTCGAGGTGCGGACGTAGAGGGTCGGCCCGCCGCCGTTGACGGGCCCCGAGAGGCTGTGCCTCCCCTTCCGCTCCCCCGGGACCTGAAAGTCGCTCTGCACGGAGCCGTTCGAGGTCTCGGCGTCGACCGTGAAACGAGCGCCGCGCGGCAGGCGGACGGAGACGCCGCCGTTGCTGGTCTCGAAGTGGAGGTCCTTGCCGGAGAAGCGGGTCAGCTCGGCGTCGATCCCGCCGTTGGTGGTCTCCGCGTGGACCGTGCCCTCCGAATGGGCGACGGAGATACGGCCGTTGCTCGTCTTGAGCGTCAGGTCCCCCGCGACCCCCTCGGCGGTGATCCTGCCGTTGCTGGTCTCCAGACGGGCGTTCCCCCGGGTGCCGGTCACCTGGAGGGCGCCGTTGGAATTCACGATGGCGAGGGAGGACTGGCGCGGCACCTGGACCGTGTAGCTCACCCCCATGTTGACCTCGCCGTTGAAGAGGCTGTCCAGAAAGCCGCCGCCGTTCCCGCGCTTCGGCATGTGGGTCTCGATCCGCAGGCCGGAAGGGCCGGGGACCACGTCGATCTTGATCTGGCTCATCAGCTTGCGGGCCTGATCGTCGCTGCCCGCCCGCACCTGCTTCTCGGCCACGACGTGGACCTCGTTGCGGTCCCAGGCCTCGAAGGTCACGCCGCCGTTGGTGTTGTCCAGGCGCACCTCGGAGCCGGGCTTCAGGGGAACGGTCTGCTCGAAACGGTCCTTCAGGGTCACCGCCTGCGCGGCGGCGCCCACGAGCAACAGGCCGCAGAAGAGCGGCACGCTTCGACGGGTCAGCTTGCGGATCGGCATGGGAAATCCTCCTTGGGCTGGATCGTAAATACGGCCTCCCCTGCCTCTACGATCGGGGTAGTCGAAATGTTGCAGGCCTCTGGTACCGTTCTTGATGGGAGGAGGGCCCTGCACGTGGTGGGACGACCGACGACGGACGATCTGAAGCTGCTCCTGGAGG
>JAICSG010001064.1 GCA_025937035.1 Thermoanaerobaculia bacterium
ACGGGCAGCTTGCCCTCGGCGAGTTCCTGTTCCGCTTCCACGACGCCACGTGCCCGGCGATCACCCGGCCCCGCCCGATCGCCACTGCCCCTTCCCTCCGCCGTCCCGTGCGGCCCGCAAGCACCCCGAGGAGGGCCGCGCGTTGACCCCTGAAATCAATTTGCCCCTGACCGCCGTTGCGCACCCGGAGAAGTCGTTCGCCCGTTCGGTGAAGGCCCTTCGCCTGGCAAGGGGCTGGACGCTCACCAAGCTCGCCGCTGAGTCCGGCGTTGCTGTCGCCACGGTCTCCCGGGTTGAGGCCCAGCTCGCGGCGTGCAGCCTGCCTAGCGCGTGGCTGATCGCCGAGGCCTTCGGGGTGAGCCTTGACGCGATGATCCGCGGGGAGGTTCCCCGGTGAGCGGGGCGCTTCCCCGCGAGCACGGCACCCAGCGGGGCTACAACCAGCACTACCGGCTGGGCGAGGAGATCTGCCCGGAGTGCCAGGAGGGGAACAAGGCGGCCGCGCGGGAGCGCAGGGCGGCGAAGCGAGCCGAGCTTGAGGCCCGCCGGGAACGGTGGCGGCAGGCCGAAGCGGAGGCACCGTCGTGACCACCGTCCGCCCTGGCGACCGCGCGTCGGCGGTGATCCTTGCCTTCGAGGCCGAGATGACCGCCCTCGGGCTCCTCCGGGATGACGAGGCGCCCCCGCCGCCGCTGGCGAGGCCAGGCCGTAAGGCCACCCAGCCGCACGGCACCTACGCCGGCTACCAGCGGCACCGGCGGGCGGGCGAGGATGCCTGCGCTCACTGCGCTGAGGCCAGCCGGGAGTGGCGCCGCGCCCAGGCCGCGGCGAGGAGGGCATCGTGACCGCCTTCGAGGACGGGGAGAAGCGCCGCGCGGTCAACTCGCTGGCACGCCGGCTCCGCGAGCGGGCCGCCGCGATCGCCTCCGGCGCGGACGCCGCGGACGACGAGCCGTTCGCTGCCGAGTTCATCGCGGCCCTGTGGGGCCAGGGATGGCGGCCGATCCCGGCATTGCGCCCCTGGCAGGCCGTGTCGCCGGGAGAGGCCACCGTCGACCCGGAGAGCCGCGGTGACATAGCCGCGTTCCGGGCGAAGGCCGCCGCCCACGCCGAGCTGGTCCGCGCCCAGAAGGCCGGGAAGGCACCCCCTGCCGGAGGCGGACCGTGAGCGCCTGGTGCCGGGCCTGCCTCAAGCCCGTCACGTGGGCGACCACCGAGGCCGGCAAGCGCCTCGCCCTCAACCCGAGGCCGGACCCGGCCGGGAACCAGGCCGCCTACCGGGACGGCACCGGCCGGTGGCTGACAAGGCAGCTCGGCAAGGACGCCAGGCCGTTCGGGTGGGAGCGCCGCTACATGCCCCACGTGGCCACCTGCACCGGGGAGGCCCGGACGGCGACGGTGAGCCCGCTGCCGCAGCTCCCGGCGAACGTCATCCCGATCTCCCGCGCCAGGAGGCTCCTGAGCGCCAGGCGCGGCGACCCCAAGTAACCCCAGAAGCCTCCGGGGCGGCACGAGGCCGCCCCGGCGAACAAAGGAAAACACGCAATGACCAGCATGGCAGAGCCAATGAGCGCGCAGGAGATCATCGAGGCCCCCATTACGGGCCTCCCCGGCCGGACCCCGCGCGAGGCCATCGAGATGCCCAAGACGATGGGCCGCGAGATCGAGGTCATCCTCATCGTGGACGTCTCCGGCTCCAACGAGGAGCAGGCCGCCCCGGACAGCTCGAAGACCAAGCAGGAGCTGATCACCGAGGCCCTCCCGCACTTCGTCGCCGCGCTTGAGGGCGACGACAGCCAGGCGGCCCGGGAGCAGGCCGACGGCAGCAGCGACAAGGGCGGGTGCCGGACGTTCTACGCCAACGAGCCGCAGCCCATCGCGTTCGAGGAGGGCGAGGACGAGTCCGAGGACGAGCGGGACGGCGGCGACCTGAACAGC
>JAICSG010001195.1 GCA_025937035.1 Thermoanaerobaculia bacterium
CGCCTCCGCCGCCTCCGCCGCCTCCGCCGCCGCCGAACACGCCGCCGCCTCCGCCGCCGAAGATCCAGCCGCGTCCGCCGGTCGCCGTGCCGAACACGCCGACGATCCCGCCGCTGCCGGTCCCGCCGGTCGAGCACCACATCGAGGAGCCCAAGCCGCCGGCCCCGCCGCCGCCTGAGCCGCCTCGTCCGTCGGTGATCACCCAGCCCGACTGGCTGCGGAAGCCCTCTGGCGAGGACTTCGCCCGGTACTATCCGGATCGGGCGCAGCGGATGAACATCGAAGGTCACGCGACCATCAGTTGCTCGGTGACCGCTCAAGGCACCCTCGCCGGATGTTCGGTGACCGAGGAAGAGCCTGCCGAAGGGGGCTTTGGCGACGCCGCCATGCGGATGGCCAAGCTCTTCAAGATGCGGCCTCAGACCAAGGACGGCTCGCCGGTCGCCGGCGGCACCGTGCGCATCCCGATCCAGTTCCGCCTGCCGAAGGGCTAGCCGGAGCCAAATCGACCTGAATGAGCCCGGGGGCCTCGCGCCTCCGGGCTTTTTTCGTGTCTGCGAAGGCGTCCGCGCGAGCGCTTGATCGCGTGCATGCGTCCGACTAGAACCGGCGCTCCCGATGCGCCGCCCTAGCTCAGTTGGTTAGAGCGCCAGATTGTGGCTCTGGAGGTCTCCCGTTCGATCCGGGAGGGCGGTACCATCGGAGGGGCTTGAAAGGACCGGGGAATTCCTCGGTCCTTTTTCGTTCCGGTCCGGCTCCGTTGCACTTTCAAGAGTGCAACTGTTGCAGTTTCCGTTTCCGAGGCGTTCGCGGAGCTTCGCGAGGCGCCTGGCCCCGGCGTCGGAAAGCCTGACCTTGTCGGCCTGGCGGCGGTAGGGGGCGAAGCTGTGCGGCGAACCGTGGCCCATCATCGCCGCCCCCTCCGCGTCCGTGCAGCCGGCCAGAGCCAGCTCCACGCCGCGCGTGTGGCGAAGCCCGTGCAGGTCGTAGCGGTCGCTGTCGATCCGCCCCGCGACGAATAGCGCCGATACGAGCTTTGCGAGCTCCTGGCCCAGTCCGTCCTCGGTGTAGGGACGCCCCGCCACGTTGTAGACGAGGGTGGTGGGGCGTACCGGCTGCTGCCCGGGTGCGACCTTTCGGCCGCGGCGCGGCTCGCGGGGCGGGCTTTCCGGCGTCTCTTCGAGCCACCGGGCGAGGATCGGCTCCTCGGGCACGTCCACCCGCACGCCGCGCTTGCCGGACAGGTACCGGAAGCGACCCTGATGGCGGGCGCTGCGGGGGATCCTCACCAGGTCGCCGCGACGGGCGCCGACATAGCGGGCGATGACGAGGGCGCGGACGAGGCCGAACCGCTGGCCCGCGGCGGCGGCCTCCAGGACCGTGGCCAGGACGGGATCCGGCCAGACCAGGTGCGGCTCGGCGAGGCTGCGGGGGCGGCGGACCTGCCCCACGAGGGGGAAGGGATCGGCGCCGAGGGTTCCGGCGATGAGGGCGCCCTTGAGGACGTTCCTGAGCACCTGCAGGCGGAGGTTGGCGGCGCGGTGGCCGCGGCGGGCCCACAGGCCCTTCAGGCGGTTCACGAGGGCCGGGGTGAAGGCGGAGACGGCCAGGCGTCCGAGGTCGTCGTCGAGCTC
>JAICSG010001162.1 GCA_025937035.1 Thermoanaerobaculia bacterium
GGGGGCGCACGGCACGGCGACTCCGCTCGGCGATCCGAGCGAGGTGGCCGCCCTCACCCTGGCCTTCCGCCGGGAGACCGGCCGCGCCGGCTTCTGCCTTCTCGGCTCGGTCAAGACCAACGTCGGCCATCTGGACGCGGCGGCCGGCGTCACCGGCCTGATCAAGGCGGCGCTCGCCCTGGAGCACCGCCAGATCCCGCCCAGCCTGCACTTCACGGCGCCCAACCCGGCCATCGACTTCGCCGCCAGCCCCTTCCGGGTGGCCGACCGCCTGACGGATTGGGAGGCGGACGGCGCCCCCCGCCGCGCCGGGGTGAGCGCCTTCGGCATCGGCGGCACCAACGTGCACGCGGTGCTGGAGGAGGCGCCTCCCGCCGCCCCCTCCGGCCCGTCGCGCCCCTGGCAGGTGCTGCTGCTTTCGGCGCGCACCCCCGCCGCCCTGGAGCGGATGACCGACCGTCTCGCCGGCCGCCTGGAGAGCGACCCGACCTCGAGCCTGGCGGACGTTGCCTACACCCTGCGGGTGGGCCGGCGGCCGTTCGCCCATCGCCGGGCGGTGATCGCGGCGACCCGCGAGGAGGCCGTGGAAGCGCTGCGCGCGCGGGACCCGCAACGGGTCTGGACCTCCCCCCGCGAGGCCGGCCGCCGCGGCGTGGCCTTCCTGCTGCCCGGGGTCGGCGACCAGGCTCCGGGCCTGGCCCGGGGCCTGTACGACGAGGAGCCGGTCTTCCGTCAGGAGATCGACCGCTGCGCCGAGCTGCTCGCTCCCCACCTCGGGCTCGACCTGCGCGAGGCGCTCTTCGCCTCGGAGGAGGAAGCCGACCCGCGCGCCCTGTTCGGCCGCGCCCGCCGGGAGACCCCCGCGCGGGCCCTCCTGCGGGAGACCCGCGTCGCCCAGCCGGTGATGTTCGCGGTGGGCTACGCGCTCAGCAAGCTGTGGATGAGCTGGGGGATTCAGCCGTCGGCCCTGCTCGGCTACAGCCTGGGGGAGTACACGGCCGCCTGTCTGGCCGGGGTGATGGAGTTGCCGGACGCCCTGGCGCTGGTGGCCCGGCGGGCCCGCCTCATCGGCGAGCTCCCGCCGGGAGCCCTGCTGGCCGTGCCGCTTTCGGAAGAGGCGGCGCGGGCGCGGCTTACCCCGGAGCTCTCCCTGGCCGCCGTCAACGCGCCGGAGGTGTCGGTGGTGGCCGGGCCCCCTGAGGCGGTGGCCGGGCTGGAGCGGCGGCTGGCGGAGGAGGGCATCCTCTGCCGCCGCTTGCAGGCCGATCAGGCCTTCCACTCCTGGATGATGGAGCCGCTCGCGGCGGAGCTGCGGGAGATGCTGCGCGCGATCCCCCTGGCGCCGCCGCGCGTCCCCTGGCTCTCGAACGTCACGGGCACCTGGATCACCCCCGCGCAGGCGACCGATCCGGAGTATTGGGCGCGCCACCTCGTCTCGACCGTCCGCTTCGCCGACGGCGTGGCCGAGCTCTGGCGCGAGCCGGGGCGGGTGCTGCTGGAGATGGGCCCGGGGCAGACCCTGGGCAGCCTGGCCCTCCAGCAGATCTCGTCCGAAGGAACCGTCCTCTCCTCGCTCCGCCACGAGCTCGACCGGCAGCCGGATCAGCGCTTCCTGCTCCAGACCCTGGGCCGCCTCTGGCTCGCGGGCGTGGAGATCGACTGGGCCGGCTTCCACGGCGGCGAGCGCCGCCGCCGGGTGCCCCTGCCGCCCTACCCCTTCGA
>JAICSG010000502.1 GCA_025937035.1 Thermoanaerobaculia bacterium
AGACGTCGACCTCGCCTTCAAGCTCGAGCTTCCGGACGAGCGCTACAAGGAGATCGACAGCATCCCCGCGATGGTGACGTTGGTGGAGGCCCGGCTCGGCGAGCTGGCGGGCCCGTCGAAGGCGGTGCAGGCATGACATCCCGGATCGCGGTGACCGGCCTCGGCTTGGTCACCCCGATCGGCGCCGGCCGGCAGGAGGTCTGGGAGGGGCTCCTCGCCGGGCGCAGCGGCTTCGCTCCCGTCGAGTCGTTCGACACCAAGGCGTTCACCACCCATCTGGGAGCGGAGGTGCGCGGGTTCGCTCCCGCCCCCTGGGTGCGGCGCCTGGAGGCCGCGGCGCTCGGCCGCGCCTCGCAGCTCGCCATCGCCGCCGCCCGCATGGCCCTGGAGGACGCCGGGCTCGACCCCGAGGCGGTCGCGCCCGAGCGGGCCGGGGTGGCCATGGGCACCACCTCCGGCGAGCCGCGGGAGGTGGAGCGCTTCGACGACCGCTTCCTGGCCGGCGAGCTCGAGAAGGTGGGCGCGGAGTTCATCTCGCTCTACCCCTGCCACATGATCGCCGCCCACGTGGCCCGGGAGCTGGGCTTCGCCGGGCCCAACACCATGATCCCCACCGCCTGCGCGGCCGGCAACTACGCCATCGCCAACGCCATGGACCTGCTGCGCGCCGGCCGGGCGGACGTCATGCTGGCCGGGGGGGCCGACGCCTTCTCCCGCATCACCTACACCGGCTTTCACCGCCTGGGGGCGATCGCGCCCGAGCGCTGCCAGCCGTTCGACAGGAACCGCAAGGGGATGATCCCCGGCGAGGGGGCCGCCGTGCTGGTGCTGGAGCCCCTGGAGCGGGCGCGGAAGCGGGGGGCGCGCATCTACGCCGAGCTGGCCGGCTACGGCCTCTCCTGCGACGCCCACCACATGACCGCCGCCCATCCGGAGGGGGAGGGGGCGGCGCGGGCCATGGAGCGGGCGCTCGCCGACGCCGGGGCCGCGCCGGAGGAGGTGAGCTACATCAGCGCCCACGGCACCGGCACGCCCACCAACGACCGGCTGGAGGTCCTGGCCGTGAAGCGGGTCTTCGGCGAGGCGGCGCGGCGCACGCCCATGAGCTCGATCAAGTCGATGATCGGCCACACCATGGGGGCGGCCTCGGCCATCGAGGCCGCGGTCTGCGCCCTGGCGGTGGCCGAGGACCGCATCCCCCCCACCATGAATCTGGAGGAGCCGGAGGAGGAGCTGGACTTCGTGCCCAACGCGGCGCGCAGCCATCCGGTGCGGCTGGCGATGAACAACGCCTACGCCTTCGGCGGCAACAACGCCTCCGTGCTGCTGCGGAAGGCGGGGACTTAAGCCGTGGGCCGGCCCGTCGTCATCACCGGCGCCGGGGCGATCTCCGCCGTGGCGGATTCTCCGGCGAAGCTGCACGCGGAGCTGTGCGCGGGGCGGAGCGGCCTCAAGGCGGTCGAGCTGTTCTCCACCGAGGGGATCGGCTGCCATCAGGCGGGGGAGATTCGCCCCTTCGAGCCCCGCGACTACCTGGGGGAGCGCAACCTGCGGCCGATCGACCGCACCTCGCGGCTGATGCTGGTGGCGGCGGGGCAGGCTCTGGAGGAGGCAGGGTGGACCGCGGAGGTGCTGGCCGAGAGGGAGGCCGGGCTGGTGCTCGGCACCACCTTCTGCAGCGTCCACACGATCGCCGAGTTCGACCGCCGGGGCTTGCAGCTCGGGCCGTCCTACGCCAGCCCGTTCGACTTCGCCAACAGCGTCATCAACGCCGCCGCGGGACAGGCGGCCATCTGGTTCGGCCTGCGGGGGCTGAATTCCACCATCTCGGCCGGCGCGGCCTCGGGGCTGGCCGCCCTCGGCTACGCCGTGGGGCACATCCGGGCCGGCCGGGCCGCGGCGCTGCTCGCCGGGGGGGCCGAGGAGCTCTGCTTCGAGTCGTTCCTGGGCCACTACCGGGCGGGCCGGCTCTGCGGCTCGCGCGGTGGGGCCGGGGAGGTCCCCGTCCCCTTCCACGCCCGGCGCAACGGCTTCGCCCTGGCCGAGGGGGCGGCCCTGGTGCTGCTGGAGGACGCGGAGGCGGCGGCCGGCCGGAGCGCCCGCGTGCTCGCCGAGGTGCTGGGGCACGGCTCGGCCTTCGACCCCCTGGGGACGGAGGAGTCGGGAGCCGGGGCCGTGGCCCGCGCCGTCCGTCTGGCCCTGGAGGACGCGGAGCTGGAGCCCGGGGATCTCGACTGCCTGAGCGCCTCGGCCAGCGGCGGCGTCGAGACCGACCGCCGGGAGGCGCTGGGGGTGGCCGCGGCGCTGGGCGGGCGCGCGGCGGACCTGCCGGTGACGGCGGTCAAGTCGATGACCGGCGAGGCCATGGGCGCCTCGGGCGGCCTGCAGGTGGTGGATCTGCTCGGCACTTTCGCGGACGGCCCCGATGGAGGACGATTGTCCGGCATCCCGGGGCTGGACGAGGTGGAGCCGGGCTTTCCGCTGGGGGGCCTCTCGTCCGCCACGCGGCCGGTGCGGGTCCGGCGGGCCCTGGTCACCGCCCTTTCCGCCGACGGCCACGCCGCCGCCCTGGTGCTGGGAGCCCCTGGAGGGAGCGGTTGAGCGGCGATCCGGCCCCCTTCCGTCCGGGCGGCGCCGCCGACCTGGTCCCCCGCTTCGAGGAGCAGGGGTACGCGGACGAGGCCGTGGCCGAGCGGCGCCGCTGGGTGGAGGAGCGGACGGGGGCCCGGCTGGCGCACGTGGGAGCCTGCTCCCTGCCCACCGAATCGCTGCGTGGCAACGTCGAGAATCCCGTGGGCGCCGTCCAGGTGCCGCTGGGCGTGGCCGGCCCCCCTGCGGGTGGTGGGGGAGCACGCCGAGGGGCTCTTCTACGTCCCCCTCGCCACCACCGAGGGCGCCCTGGTGCGCTCCTACGAGCGGGGAATGGTGGCCCTCACCCGGGCGGGAGGGGCGGTCACCCGCCTGCTGGCGGACGAGAACCGGGTCTCGCCGGTTTTCGTCTTCGAGGACGTCGCCGGGGCCGCGGATTTCGCTCGCGTCCTGCCCAGCCTCTTCGAGGATCTCAGGGCCGAGGCCGAGTCGACCACCCGCCACGGCCGGCTGCTGCGGGTCGAGCCCCGGCCGCTGGGGCGGGAGGTGGCGGTCCATTTCGTCTACTCGACGGGGGACGCCCACGGCATGAACATGATCGTCAAGGCGACCGACCGCGCCTGCCGGTGGCTGGTGGAGCGGGGACAGGCCGGCCGCTACTACGTGTTCAGCGGCGCCGAGTCGGAGAAGCGGGCGAGCGGCTCGCTCTTCGGCGGCGGCAAGGGGAAGCGGGTGACCGCGGGGGCGCGCCTGCCGGCGCGGCTGGTGCGGGCCTACCTCCACACCACTCCCCAGGGGCTGGCGGACGTCTGGCAGCGCACCGTGCTCGGCCATCTCCAGGCCGGCACCCTGGGCTACAACGGCCACTTCGCCAACGGCCTCACCGCCCTGTTCATCGCCACCGGCCAGGACGTGGCCAATGTGGCCAACTCGGCCGTGGGGGTCACCTCCTTCGAGGTGCTGCCGGACGGCGACCTCTACGCCAGCGTCACCCTCCCCGCGCTGACCGTGGCCACGGTCGGCGGCGGCACCGGCCTGGGCACGGCGCGGGAGTGCCTGGAGATGCTGGGCTGCGCGGGCGCCGGGCACGCCCCCAAGCTGGCCGAGATCGCCGCCGCCACCGTGCTGGCCGGCGAGCTCTCCATGGGCGGGGCCATCGCCAGCGGCGAATTCGTAGACGCCCACGAGGAGTATGGAAGAAACCGGCCTCCTTCCCCGGACCCTCACCCCCCGGCCCCCTCTCCCGTCCCCTCCCACCCTCCCTCACCGGGAGAGGGGGAGAAGGAGGAGGGGGGATGAAACGCCTCTTCCGCGGCCTGCGGCGGCCGCCCGATCCGGTCTACGACGCCGTGGTGATCGGCTCCGGCATCGGCGGCCTGATCACGGCCAATCTGCTGGCACGGGAGAATCTGAAGGTCCTGCTGGTGGAGCAGCACTACATGGTGGGGGGGTATTGCAGCACCTTCCGCCGCGGCGGCTATACCTTCGACGCCGCCACCCACT
>JAICSG010000371.1 GCA_025937035.1 Thermoanaerobaculia bacterium
CTGCTGCGCTCCACCTCGCCGGATTTCACCACCAGCCTGGACGCGTTGCGGGCCTGCAGGCTGGGCCCGCGCGGCGGCCGGGCTCTGCTCGCCGGCTTCGGCTTCGGCGCGGCCCTGGGCGGCCTCCGGCTGGGGCTGCTCTCGCTGGCGGAGCTCCTCCCCGGCGTCTGGCCCGCCCGGCCCAGCGTCCTCCTGCCGCTCTTTCAGCCCTTCGGCAGCCCGGTCACACAGGGCATCGGCCTGGCCGGGGGCGTGGCCCTCGCCCTCGCCCTCGCCGTGCGCGCGCTGCCCGTCCGCTGGGCGCCCGCGGCCGCGGCCCTGGCCGCGGGCCTCTTCCTCCGGCCCGTGCCGGTGGAGCCCAGCCTGACCGCCGGTCTGGCCGCCAACCTGCTCTTCGCGGGCCTGCTGGTCTGGATCGGCCGCCGCCACGGGCTGACCGCCCTGCTCGCGGCCTCCCTGATCTCCATGCTGCTCCCCGCGGCCGTCCTCGCGTTCCGCTATCTGAGCTGGATGCCGGGGAGCTTCGCGCTGGCGGCCGGCCTCGCCGCGGCGGCGCCCCTGCTCGGCTGGCTGGGCCTCTCACGCTCCGCCACCGCCGAGGTGCAACGGCTGTCGCCGCCGGTCTTCGTGCGGCGCCTGGAGGAGGAGAGGCGCTTCCGCAACGAGATGGAGCTCCTGGCCAAGATGCAGCGGGCCCTGCTGCCGCAGACCCTCCCCCGCGTCGAAGGCTACGAGCTCGCCGCCCGATCGGTGATCGCCAACGAGGCGGGGGGCGACCTCTACGACGTGCTGACGGACGAGGAGGGCTACGTCTGGATCGCGGCCGGGGACGTCGCCGGCCACGGCTACTCCTGCGCCATCGCCCAGGCGATGACCAAGGCGGCGCTCGCCAGCCTCGTCGGCCGGCGGCGGACGCCCGCGGAGGTCCTGCAGCGCGCCGACCGCGTTCTGCGGGCGGCCGGAGCCCGGCGCAACTTCACCAGCCTCGCCCTGCTCCGCCTCCGTCCCGAGACCGGCGAGGCCCTGATGAGCAACGCCGGCCATCCGTACCCGCTCATCCTCGCGGGCGGGGAGGTCTCCGAGGTGGAGCTGCCCTCGCTCCCCCTGGGCCTGGGCCCTCCCCGGCGCTACGAAAACCGCTCCTTTCACCTGCCTCCCGGCAGTGCCATCGTCTTCTGCTCCGACGGCCTGTTCGAGGCGTCGGACGGCGGCGGCAGGATCTACGGCTTCGACCGTCTGCGCGAGCTGCTCCGCGACCCCGTCTCCCAGCCGGCCGCGAAGATCCTGGAGATCCTGCTGGCCGACTGGCGGCGGCACCTGCGCGCGGCGCGGTCACTCGACGACACGACGGTGCTGGTGCTCCGGCGGCGGGAGGGAGAGGGCTGATGCCTGCCGGCCGAGCCGCCGGGCGCTCCCGGCCGGGCCCGCTCCTCGCGGCCGGCGCGGGCCTTCTCGTCTTCGCCCTGGGCGCCGCGCTGGCCCTGAGCGCCCTCCCCGAGTGGCGGACCGGCCCACTGCCTCCCCAAGCCTTCTTTCGGGCGCGATTTCAGGAGATGGTCCGGCGGATGGGCTTCCAGCCGGCCGGCGAGCTCGAGGTCTCGTTGACCTCCCGCGGCAACCGCTTCCTGCAAGAGGTCTACACCAGCCAGGGAGAGCGGGCCTCTTCCTGGCTCGCCGGCACGCGCACCGGGCTCCTCGCCGAGGTCTCGCAGACCGTCCACCGGCCGGGCGATCCCCTGGACCAGACCCTCACCGTGGGCTTCTCCCTGGACGGCCGGCCCTTCAGCGCCGACTGGACCGAGCCCGGCGCCTCCCTTTTCGGCCGCCTGGACGTCCAGCGGTATGAGGGCCTGGCCGATCTCCTGAAAGGGCAGTTGACGGCGCCGGGCGAGTCGCTGGGGCCCAGGCGGGAGGGGAGCCTTTTTCTGGGCTCGCAGTCCTGGCGCGTCCAGGACCTCGCCGGGAGCTCGCCGCCGCAACGGGTCTCCGTCTTCCTCTCGCCCCCCTCCCAGGTGTCCGCCATCCGCGAGCCCGCCGCGCCCGGCGGGGCCTATGCCCTCGTCAGCTCTTCACGGCTCCTCACCCTCTTTTTTCTTTTCGTCCCCCTGGCGCTCGCCGCGGCGGTGGTCTTCCTGGCCCTGTTGATGCGCTCCCGGATCGACCTCGTCAACGGCGCCCTGCTCGCCGCGCTCGCTCTCGTTTCGGTGAGCCCGGACTGGACGAGAGGGCTCCAGCAGCCGCTCTTCCTGCTCATTCCCGGCCTGCTCTTCGGCGGTTTCGGCAAGGCCCTGTGGATCTTCTTCGTCTGGTCGGCGGGCGAATCGCTGCTGCGGGCGACCGATCCTCAGTTCACCACCAGCCTGGACACCCTGCGCCGCGGGCGTCTCGGTCCCCGCGGCGGCCGCGGCCTCCTCACCGGCTTCGCCCTGGGGAGCGCGCTGGCGGGCGCCCGCCTCGCCGTCTATGCCCTGGCGGTCCTCCTGCCGGGGGTCTCGCCGGCGGGCCCCAGCGTGCCGCTGCCGGTCTTCCAGGGAGAGGGGAGCCCCATCCTGGACAGCCTCTGGATCGCCGCCGGCGTGACCCTGCTCACCGCGCTGGCCGTGCGCTTCCTGCCGGGCCGCTGGTCGCTGGCCGCGGCGGCCCTCCTCGGCGGCTTCGTCCTCTCGCCGTTCCGCCTCCTCCCCTTCCCGGTCGAATGGGCCGTGAGCGCCCTCTGGATCGGCACGCTGGTCTGGACCTGCCGGCGGCTGGGCCTGACGGTGCTGCTGTCGGCCGCCGTGATCTCGTTCCTGCTCCCGGCCGCGGGGCTCGCCGGATTGCACCTCGGCTGGCTGCCGGGCTCCTTCGCCCTGACGGCCGGCCTCTCGGCCGCCTTCCTGGTCCTGGGCGCCGTGGGGATCTCCCGCTCCGGGCAGGCGGAGAGCTCCGCCGAGCCGCCGCCGGCCTTCATGCGCCGCCTCACCGAGGAGCGGCGCATCCGCCATGAGGTCGATCTGCTGGCGCGCATGCAGGAGGGGCTGCTCCCCCGCGAGATGCCGCGCGTCGAGGGCTATCAATTCGCCGCCCGCTCGGTGCTCGCCAGCGAGGCCGGGGGCGACCTCTACGACTTCCTGCGCGACGAGGCCGGCGGGCTCTGGATCGCCGCCGGCGACGTGGCCGGCCACGGCTACTCCTGCGCGGTGGCCCAGGCGATGATCAAGGCCGGGCTGCTGAGCCTGATCGAGCCCGGGGAGTCGCCGGCCGGCGTGCTGCGGCGGCTCGACCAGGTGCTGCGCGGCGTCACCACCGACCACCGCTTCACCAGCCTCGCCCTGATCCGGCTCGATCCGGAGACCGGCGACGCCCGGCTCGCCAACGCCGGCCACCCCTATCCGATGGTCATGGAGCCCGGCCGGGTGATCGAGATCGACCTCCCCGGCCTGCCGCTCGGCCGCGGCCCCGTCCAAGGCTACGCCGACCGCGACTTCCGGCTGCCGCGCGGCGGCACCCTCGTCCTCTGCTCGGACGGCCTCTTCGAGGCGCTGGACCGCAACGGCAACGCCTACGGCTTCGAGCGCGCCCGCGAGGTGGTGCGGGCCATGGGTCACCGCCCCGCGGTCGAGATCGTCGACGCCCTGCTCAACGACTGCCGCCGGCACCTCGGCGCCGAGGCCGCGCCGGACGACGTGACGGTGGTGGTGGTGAAGCGGGGGTAAGGCTTCCCGCGGCCTGAGGCCTACCCCTTCTTCCGCTCCTGCCGCTGCCCGAACAGCATCTTCTGCTCCAGCCGCGCCCGCTGCGCCCGGTAGAAGGCGTCGAGGAAGCGGCGGTGCGGGACGTCCCAGCGCTCGCGGGGCCAGTCGATCTTGGTCTTGATCTTGTCGCAGACGTCCTCCAGGATGCGCCCGTCGAGCGTCCCCTGGTCGTCGCGCCGCAGCAGATCCTCCAGCACCTGCAGCTCGTGGATGCCGTAGATGTCGAGCTGCTGACGGGTGAAGGGAAATTCCTCCGCCACGGGCTCCGGCGCTAAAGCGGGCTTGGGCGGCGGCGGCGTCCACCGGGCGGCGGGGCGGGCGGCGGGGCGCTCGGCCGGACGGGGCGGCATGCCGCGCTCCGTGAGGTCCCCCAGCAGGACCGCCGCCGGCGCCTTGACCACGATCGTGCCCGCCACCAGGTCGCCGCAGCGCAGCCGGTCCTGGTTGAACAGCGGCATGAACGCGAAGGCCATGAGCCAGACCGCGGCGATCAGCCGGCCCCAGACGGGGGCCTCGGGGAGCATCTGATCGGGCGCCAGGAGCACCAGGAGCGGCAATTGAAGCTCCAGGTTCCGCATCAGGTTGCGGGCGACCACCGCCTCGGCCGTGAGCGGCCCGCCGCCGCGCGAGATCACCCGCAGCTCCGCCTTGCGCTTGCCGTAGGTCACTCCGCCCCGGTGGGCCTCGAAGTAGATGAAATAGAAGTTCCACAGCAGGAAGCCCACCAGGAGCGCGAAGGAGAACCCGATCTCCGGAAGGCCCAGGACCGCGAGGGCCACGCCGAGCAACTGGAGCCCGATCGTCACCAGCACGATCAGCACGGTGTCCAGCACGAAGGCGCTGATGCGGTCGCCGGCCGAGCCCACCACGAAGGGGAGCGACAGCCCTTCCGGGGTCAGCACCTGGTGGACGCGCGCCTTGTCGAGCGCGATGGAGCTCATGCCGGCCGCTCCGGCGCCCGCCGCCCCACGGCGAGGAAGTACCAGGTCCAGAAGACCAGCGTCAGGGTGGCGAGGGCCCAGCGGATCCCCACGTCGTGCACCACCTGGCGGAAGATCCCCTCGATCAGCCCGGCCATCAGGAACATGGCGACCGAGCCCAGGGCCAGCAGCGCCACGTCCCGCCCCTGGAGGGCGAGATTGCGCAGGCGGGTGTGCCGGCCGGGGAAGACCAGCGCGGCGCCAACCGCCATGCCGGCCGCGCCGCTCAAGGCAACCGCGCTCAGCTCGGTGATGCCGTGCGGTAGCACCCAGGCCCAGAATTCCGCCCCCATTCCCCGCGACTGGTAGAGGGCCGCCAGCGCCCCCAGCTCCA
>JAICSG010001084.1 GCA_025937035.1 Thermoanaerobaculia bacterium
GCGCCAGGAGGTGCTGGCCCGCAACAGCCGGCGGTTCCGCAGCCTGGCGTTGTGCGGGCTGCTCCTCCAGCGCAGCCATGGGGTCTCGGTGGACGACGCCGCGGAGGGGGAGCGGCTGGCCGCGCTGGCGCTCCGCATCGCCGAGCTCCTGGACGGCGGCTGGTACGGGGAGCGGGTGATGGCGGACACCCGGGGGCGGTGCTGGATGCTGGTCGGCAACGCCCGCCGGATCGCCGCCGACCTCCCCGGCGCCGAGGAGGCCCTGGTCCAGTCCGAGCGCGATCTGGACCGCGGCACGGGGGACCTGACCGAGAAGGCGCAGCTCCTGGTCTACAAGGCCTTCCTGCGCCAGGCCCAGCACCGGCTGGACGAGGCGGCGGTGCTCTTCCGCCGCACGGTCTCGATCTTCCTCTCGGCCGGCGACCCCCTCCAGGCGGCCGAGTCGATCGTCGAGCTGGCCCACGTCGAGCAGGACCGCGGCGAGCCGGAGAAGGCGATCCAGATCCTCGCCCGGGCCAATACGTTGATCGGGCTGGCGGTGGAGCCGGTGCCGCGGGCGTCGCCTTGAGGGAAGGGCAGGAAGAACCGAGGGCAGGGAGCTCTGTAGCCTCACCGCAGCGCGAACGCATGCCCCGCCGCCTCCGCCCCCGCCGCCTGCTCATACTCCTCCCCCATGACCTGCTCCCGCAGCCGTTCGCTCACCGGGAAGATCATGGGAGCGGGCTGCCAGACGAAGGGCTCGCCGGTGGCGGCGTCCCGCACCCGGCCGGCGGCCACGGCCTCGGCCGCCGCGGCGAGCGAGAGCCCCTGGAGCGGCGCCTCCAGGGCCCGGTAGATCCCCTCGTCGGCGGGATTCAGGAAGCGCATCGTCTTCCGGCCGTGCACGGCGATGTGGTAGTGCGAGGGGACGAAGAGGAGCCCGTCGAGCTGCAGGCGGTCGCAGGCGAGCACGAACAGCGCGATGATGTCCTGCAGCATGCCGAGGCCGGGGTGGGCCTGCCCCGGCAGCTGCGGGCGGTCGGGGGTGAAGTGGCCGCGCGGGTTCTGCAGCAGCAGCCACTCGATGCGCAGCATGGCGAAACCCGGGAGGGTCCGGCGGTCGATCTTCAGCCGGGTCTCGATCAGCAGCTCCCGCCGCCGGCGGTCGCCGTAGAGCCGGATGGTGTCCCCGGTGGGATTGTCGAGGTCGAGCTCCAGGGTGGGGTGGAGGAAGCCGAGGTTGCGGACCCGCTCGAGCAGGCCGGCCCGCTCCATGGTCAGCTCCAGCCCCTGGAGCGAGTAGAAGCCGAGCAGGCGCCGCGGGGGCCGGGGGCCGCCGAGGGCGCCCGCGAGGTCCTCCGCCGTGAGCCCCCAATCATCCCCCTGCGGCTCGCCGGTGAGCTCGTGCTCCTGGATCTCGCGGGCGAGGCTCCGGTAGCGGCTCAGCAGCAACTCCTCGGTGCTGGGGGGCTCGACCGGCCGCCCGCGGTTGAACAGGGTGGAGAGGAAGCGGGCGCTGTAGCGCCAGGCGTTCAGCCCGTATCCCCCGGCGAGCACGATCACCAGGGGGAGCTTGCGGGCGCCCGCGCGGACGCAGGAGAGGACGAAGCCGTCCCGCTCCAGCATCGCGCCGGCGCTGATCTTCCAGTCGCCGATCTGGTCGTCCGCCGCGGGATCGCTGCCGGCGAGATAGAAGACGATCTCGGGCGCGAACCGCTCCACCACCGGCGGCAGGGCCGACCGCACGGTGTCCAGATAGACGCCGCCCCCCACGCCGCTCCCCAACTGGATCACCGTCGCCTCCTCGGCCTGGACGTCGTCGGAGGTGTAGTTGTGGATCGAGAAGGTGTGGACCGACGGGTCGGCGGCGAAGATCGAGCGGGTGCCGTCGCCGTCGTGGA
>JAICSG010000214.1 GCA_025937035.1 Thermoanaerobaculia bacterium
AGGGCGGTCTTGCCGACCCCGGGGTCTCCCACGTAGATGGGGTTGTTCTTCCGCCGCCGCTGGAGGATGTGGAGGGTGCGCAGGATCTCCTTGTCGCGGCCGATCAGCGGGTCGATGCCGCCGCGGCGGGCGAGCTCGGTGAGGTCCTGGGTGAAGGCCTTGAGGGGGTCGCCCTGCGGGGCGCCGCCGCGCCGGCCCATCTCCTCGTCCTCCTCGTCCTCCTCCTCGCCGGCCGGCTGACCGGAGCCGGTGAAGTAGGGGGGATCGAGCCGGGAGACGCCGTGGGCGATGTAGCTCACCACGTCGAGCCGGGTGACCCCTTCGCCCTCCAGCACCTGGATGGCATAGGAGTCCCCCTCGTCGAACATGGCCACCAGGACGTCGGGCCCGGTGAGCTCGTCGCGGCCGGCGCTGTCGGCCCGGGCGGCGGCGAGGGAGAGGACGCGCTGGACGCCCAGGGTGAGGCGCGGCTGGCGGCCGTTGTCCTCCAGCGATTCGAGCTCCTCGGAGAGGTACTCGGTGAGCGTCTCGCGCACCCGGTCGAGGTCCGCGCCGGCGTGCTTGAGCACCTCGGCGGTCTCGTCGTCGAAGGTCAGGGCGTAGAGAAGATGCTCCAGGCCCGCGTATTCATGACCCATCCGTCCCGCCTCGGAGACGGCGACGGTGAGGGAGATCTGCAGATCGTCGGAGATTTTCATTCCTCGTCGTTTCCTTCCGCGGGCTCAGCGGTCACCTTGAGCGGCATGCCGTTGGCCCGCGCCTCGTCGGTGACCTCGGCCACCTTGGTCTCGGCCACTTCCTTAGAGTAAACACCGGCGACGCCCACTCCCTTCCTGTGCACCTGGAGCATGATGTGGGTGGCCTCGGCCGGCCCCTTGTGGAAGTGGTTGACCAGGACGTGGACGACGAACTCCATGGTGGTGAAGTCGTCGTTGTGGAGCAGGACCTTCCACTTGCGCGGCCGCCGGACCTTGCGCCGCTCCTCGACGGCGAATTCCTCGTCCCGCTCGAAGTCGTCGTCCCAGTGCTGCGCCGCCATCAGGACACCCAATTCTCCGTCCGCAGATCCGGTACCCGTTGGAATTCCCGGAGGTTGTTCGTAACCAGGATCAGATCCTGAGCCAGGGCGTGGGCGGCGATCAGGCTGTCCAGGTCTCCGATCGGCCGGCCCTGGAGCTCCAGGCTCGCCCGGATGCGCGCGGCGACGAGCGCCGCCTCCTCGTCGAAGGGGAGGGCCCGGACCGAGGACAAAAAGAAATCGAGCTTCTGATGTGCCGTTCCTGGATCCTGACTTTTTTCGGCTCCCTGGCGGAGCTCCAGAACAGTGATCACGCTGACCGCGACCGCCGAGCGGCTGATCGACCGGAGCTTCTCCAGGACCTCGGGGGGATGGCGTTTCAGAGCGTAGATACAGATGTTGGTGTCGAGGAGATAGATCAAAGGTCGAGGTCCTCGCGCTTCTGTGGCACCTGGACCGGCCGCTCGAAGCCCTCCGGCATCCCCTCGAAGGCGCGCCAGAAGTCGGCGGGCCACTCCTCGGCCTTGACCGGCTCGAGGATGATCTGCTCCCCCTCGCGCCGGATCGCCACTTCCTCGGTCCCCGGCTCGAAACGGAACTCCTTGGGCAGCCGGACCGCCTGACTGTTGCCGCTCCAGAAGATCTTCGCGGTCATCGCTCCTCCTCGAGATAAGTATACACCCGTATATACGGAGTGATGTTCCTAATCCTCCCGGAAGCGATGACGCAGGACCTGAGCCTGTCTCAGATCTACTGGATCAGGTTCTGATACTTGGAAATTTCTGAAGCGGCCAGGATCAGCCGCCGGAAGATGTAGGGGTGGAACGGTCCGGTGAGCCTCATCTCCTGCTGGATCTTCGAAGCCGACTCTGCCAACTGCCTCGTCAGCTCTTCGAGGTCTGCCATGGAGGGGGCCCCTGACGGAGTACCAAGACAGTCGAGGAGGCAACGGAGAATGCCGTTCGGGGTGCAGTCATGGATGTGAGGATCGTGACCGTTCAGGTCACTCAAGCTTACTTGAAGACGGAACGGCTTCTCTTCGAGGACGAAGAAATCGTGAGGAGATTTCCGCGCCAGAGCGTAGGCCATCCCAAGCTCGAAAGGCATGTTGAAACGAGGAACGTCTTGAGGACTGGAGAGGGTGATCCGGCTGAGGTCGTGGATCGAGGCGTCGCAACTCTCCATCAGGCTGAAGATCCGCTCCAAACGGTTCCGGCTTCCGCCCGGGACCTCAAGCACGCAATGTGGAGTACGACCCAGGGCGGTAAGGCCGGCAATCAGCGCCAGAAAGAGAGGAGCGTACTCTGCGTCGAAGGGGACATTGAGGAACACGTCCTGCCCATCGACAGGAGTCAAAGATTCCGCTGGGAGCATTCCGGAGCAGAGCCGACTTACTCGTCGTGGTCGTTTTTCGCGGATGGACGGTTTGCGCCGGAAGGTCTGTGGCGGGGAGGGCTGTCATACACCCCAATCTCTCTCAAGACCCTCTCCACGATCTCCCGGTCCTCTTGAGTGACTCCGATCGCTCGTTGGATCTGCTCCGCGGTCGCCGGGGGTCTGATGTTTTTCGCCATAACGCGACTTTACCATAAATCGGGAACGCAGAAAGGCCACGGCCCGGGCGATCTTCCCGGGCCGTGGCGGTGGGTTGGGATGCCTCAGTGCGCCCGCACCCAATCCAGAATCGGCTGCCAGACCAGCGACTCGGCCTCGTTGGCCAGGAAGAGGTCGGCGTGGCCGAAGTCGGCGATCCGTACCGGCGCCAGGCTGACGATGTGGGTGCTCACGTCCGTGCTGCCGAGCAGGGTCGTGGTGTAGACGCCGGTCTCGCCGAAGCCGCCGCCGGCGCCCACATAGAGCACGGGGACGGTGATCTCGGAGAGGTGGTCGTCGAAGGCCACGTCCACCTGGCCGCAGGTGGCGGTGTCGGCGTCCGCCAGCTCCCGGTTGGGCTGGTAGGGGGCGGCGCCGGTCTCGAAGTGGAAGAGGTCCGCCTCGTTCGAATAAGTGAGCCCGGAGGGGATCCCGTTGGCGTCGAAGGTGCCGCCGGTGAAGTGGTAGAAGGGCACCGGCTCCAGGCCGCCGAGCAGCCCGAAAGTCGCCTCGCCCACGAAGAGACCTGCCTGGCGGTTATTGAATCCGGGTACGACCGCGGAGGGGCCGTTGGGGTCCGCCACCGCCGCGCCGCCGATCGCCTGGACCAGCGCTCCAGAGGTGGCCGCGTAGTTGCCGGCCGCGATCGCGGCCTCGGTCCCCTGGGCCCGCTGGCAGGCCTTGGCCTGGAGGTCGGCCTGATCGGTCTTCAGGTAGATGTCCACCGGGATGAAGCCCTTGACCTGGCGCAGGCCCGGCGGGACCTGGGTCTCGCCGTTCAGGTAGGCGTAGCTGATCTGGCCGCCGCGGCTCCAGCCGAGGAGGAAGACCTTGCCGAAGCCGCTGCCGGTGATGGCGCGGGTGAAGCGGGCCACGCCGAGGGCGAAGCCGAGGTCGCGGGCGTCCTGCTCCAGCCCCCAGTCCTTCATGAACGAGAGGTCGGTCACGCTCGCCGGCACCGAGGTCCAGCGGTAGTCGATCCCCCAGACGTCGAGGCCGTTCTCGGCCAGGAAGACGGGCAGCGGCCTGGCGCCGGTGAGGAACGCGGCGCGGAAATTCCAGATGTCTCCGGCGGCCAGGAAGACCGCCTCGGAGGCGCGGGCCGGCACGTTCGGCGCGGTCTCCCGGACCACCCGGTGCAGGCCGATCTGATCGTAGGGGCCGGAGCCGACCCGGACGGTGAAGAAGTACTCGGCGATACCGTCCGCGAGGACGCGGCGCTCGACGTTCGAGAAGGACTGGGCCGCGGCGGCGGCCGGGGTCTCGGCCGGAGCGGTCTGGGCGAAAGAGAAGGCGGGCAGCGCCAGGGCGGCGGTCAGGATCAGCAGGGTCGTTTTCTTCTTGAGCGGGGACATCTGTGCAATCTCCTTGAAGTAAGCCGGGGGACCTCGCCCCCGCGGCTGAAACGCTGATGGATGGGGAATTCCCTCACGAAAACCGTTCGGCTTCGGCGCGGATTCCCCATCCCCCCGCGTCTACCCCATCGGCAGCTCCACCGTGAACACCGTCCCCCGCGGCGAGTTGTCCTCGACCCGGATCTCCCCCTGGTGATCGGTGACGATGCGGTGGACGATGGCGAGGCCGAGGCCGGTGCCCCGCCCCTTGGTGGAGAAGTAGGGGAGGAAGAGCTTCTCTTTCGATTCCGGAGGGATGCCCCGGCCGGTGTCCGCGATCTGGATCTCCAGGTGGCCGTTGAGGGGTCGAGCGGCCACGGTGACGTGGCCGGGAGCGTCGGTCGCCTCGACGGCGTTGTCGAGCAGGTTGATCAGGGCGCGCTTGATCTGCTCGCCGTCGATCCAGACCGCCGAGAGCGCGGGGTCGACCTCCCCCTCCACCTCCACCCCGGGCTTCAGGTTGCGGTAGAGGTGGAGGGTCTCACCGACCAGCTTCGGCAGATCGACCGGCACCGGCCGCGGCCGGGGCATGCGGGCGTAGCGGGAGAACTCGTCCACCATCCCCTGGAGCGTCACCACCTCGCGGACGATGATCTCGACCCCGTCCTCGATCGCCTTGGCGAGGCCGGGGTCCCCCTGCTGGGACTTGCGGAGCAGCCGCTCGGCGGAGAGCCGGATGGGGGTGAGCGGGTTCTTGATCTCGTGCGCGATCCGCCGCGCCGCCTCGTTCCAGGCCGCGAGCTGCTGGGCCTTGATCAGCTCGGTCAGATCCTCGATGACCACCACGCCCCCCTGCACCACCCCGGCCGCGTCGCGCAGGGCGGTCACCTTCAGCTCGAAGGTCTTCCATTCGCCGCCCAGGGTCAGATGGACCTCCTTGCTGCCATGGCCGCCGCGCCCCACCTCGCGCACGGCCGCCGCCAGCCGCTTGCGGTCGGGGTCCCCCCAGGCCTCCTCGAAGGGGCGGCCCACCACGTCCTCCTCCCGCTGGCGGAGCATGTCGAGGGCGGCGCCGTTGCAGGTGAAGATCCGCCCTTGGGAATCGATCGAGACCACGCCGGCGGCGACGTTCTCCAGCACCGCCGCGATCAGGGCCCGCTCGGCCCCCAGCCGCTGGTTGCTGGTGGTCAGCTCGCGGTTGCTCCGCTCCAGGAGGTCCTTGCTGCTCGCCAGCTCCTCCGTCATGCGGTTGAAGGAGCCCACCAGCACCCCGAGCTCGTCGTCGGCCTCGACCTCCACGCGTTGGGAGAGATCGCCGCCGCTGATCCGGCGGGTCCCCTCGGCCAGGGCCTGGATGGGCAGGGTCACCCGTTTGGCGAGATAGAGCCCGGTCCAGGAGGAGGCGAGGAGGATGACCATGGTCACCATCACGAAGAGCAGCATGTGGCTGGCGCGCAGGTCGTCCTTCTGGACCACGAGCTGGCGGTACGCCTGGTAATCCTCCACCAGCTTCTCGCGCTGGGCGGTGATCCCGGGATCGAGGAGCGTGCCCACCACCAGGACGGCCGGCGGTGTGCCCGCCGGGCGGTTGGGCAAGGCCACGGCGGCCACGAGGAGGCTCCCGCGGGTGCCGGTGGGCGTCAGCACGGCCGTGGCCTTGCCCTCCTGCCCGGCCTGCTCCAGGAGCGAGCGGTCGACGTCGGGCAGGTCGGGGAGCCCCGACTGGGAGTCGATGAGGCCGGCGACGAAGTCGCTCCCCTCGAAGACTTGCACGGTGGTCAGCCTGAGCTCGCCGAGCAGGGCATTCAGCCGGCGGTCGAGCCGTGGGCGCTGTTGCGGATCGTCGAGGTCGATCCCCTGGATCTCGCGCGCCGCGCGGCCGGCGTCGCGCAGGTTGGTCCGCTCGATCTGGTCGTAGAGGGCCTGGGCCACGGCGTTGCCGCGCTCCAGGACCGGGGCCACGGGGGTGTTGAACCAGCGGTCCATCGACCCCCGGAGGAGCTCGGTGGCGATGGCGAACAGCATCAGCACGGGGATCAGGGAGAGGCCGACGTAGGTGGCGACCAGCTTGGACTTGAACGTCGAGCCGAGCACCCGGTGCCGCCGCTCGATGAGCAGCTTGATCAGGTTGCGCAGCAGGACGAAGAGGATGATCAGGGTGAGCAGGACGTTGACGTACCAGAGGACGAACAGCAGCACCCGGTTGGTGACCAGGGCGCCCGGCAGGTCGCGCCCGCGCTGGGCGAGGTAGAAGAGCCCGGTGAACAGCAGCAGCAGGGCCACCAGCCCGCCGACGATCAGGCGGTTGTTCTTGCGGTTGCGGCGGAGCTTCTCGCGCAGGCCCATGGCTGGCTGATGGCTACCTAGGGGACGCCCGGGGGACGGAACTTGGGGCTCTCCCTCCAATCGGTGCTGATGGTGACCGGGATGAGGGACAGGAGGGTCCGCGAGCCGAGCTCGGCCTCGGCCTTCACCAGCAGCCGCCATTCGTGGGGGAGGCCGGCCACGGAGAAGGCGGGGAGGCTCTCGACCCGGGTCATGGCCTCTTCCAGGGCCTTGCGCTCGCGCACCGTGCGGCTCTCGATCAGCTTGTCGTTCAGCTTGTAGTGGACGGTGTAGGCGCGGGCCACTGCGTCGTAGGTCGCCACCACCTCGAAAGTGCTCTCGCGCAGCCGCTGGTCCCACCAGCGCTTGCGGTCGCGGAAGAGCTCGAGGCGGTAGAGGATGGAGGTCGGCAGGCCGCTGTCGACCCGTTCGGAGAAGCGGCGGTCGAAGGCGTCGGTCAGGGTGAACGTGGTGAGCACCCGGTCGCCGTCCAGCCCGATCTTGATTTCCGAAATCTGGGCGTCCGCGAGGGCCTGCGAGGCGAACAAAAAGAAGCACAGGA
>JAICSG010000416.1 GCA_025937035.1 Thermoanaerobaculia bacterium
CTGCCGCTACTGCACGCGCAGCCGGCTGGTGAGCCAGGGCGAGCTCGATCCGATCGGCCGCCGGCTGGAGGCGGCGATCGCTTATCTCGAAGAGCACACCGAGATCCGCGATGTCCTCCTCTCCGGGGGCGACCCCCTGCTGATGGCCGACTCCGTGCTCGACAAGCTGCTCGGCCGGCTGCGGGCGATCCCCCATCTGGAATTCCTGCGCATCGGCACCCGCATCCCGAGTTTCCTCCCCCAGCGCATCACGCCGGAGCTGGTGGCCGTGCTGCGCAAGCACCGGGTCTGGCTCTCCGTCCATTTCTGCCACGCCCGCGAGCTCACCCCCGAGGTGGCCGAAGCCTGCGACCGGCTGGCCGACGGCGGCATCCCGCTCGGCTGCCAGACCGTGCTGCTCAAGGGGGTCAACGATTCGGTGGAGGCGCTGCGCGACCTCTTCCACGGATTGCTCAAAAATCGGGTGCGGCCGTACTACCTCTATCAATGCGATCCCGTGCTCGGCACCGGCCACCTGCGCACCTCGGTGGAGAAGGGTCTGGAGCTGATGTCCCAGCTCCGCGGCCATACCACCGGCTACGCGGTGCCCACCTATGTGATCGATGCCCCCGGCGGCGGCGGCAAGGTACCGGTGCAGCGCGAGACGATTCTCGATCACGAGGACGGCGTCTGGCAGATCCGCAACTGGCAGGGAAAGACGTACTCCTACGTCGATCCCGTCGAGCGCGCCGAACGGTAGAGCAGGCGGATGAAACCCTTGCGAATCGCGCTCTGCTACGACCTCAAGTCGGATTACCTGGCCGCGGGCTTCGCGCCCGAGGACGTCATGGACTTCGACGAGGAGGAGACGATCGCCGCGCTCGAAGGGGCGCTGTGCCAGCTCGGCCACCATCCGGAACGGGTGGGGCGCGGGGTCGAGCTGGCCCGCCGGCTCGCCGCGGGCGAGCGGTGGGACCTCGTGTTCAATTTCGCCGAGGGGGTGCGCGGGCGCTCGCGGGAGGCCCAGGTGCCGGCCGTCTGCGAGATGTTCGATCAGCCCTACACCTTCTCGGACCCGCTGACCTGCGCCGTCACCCTCGACAAGTCGCTCGCCAAGCGGGTGGTGCGGGATCACGGCCTGCCCACGGCGCCGTTCGCGCTGGTGGACCGGCCGGAGGAGGCGGCGGCCGTGGATCTGCCGCCGCCTCTCTTCGTCAAGCCGGTGGCTGAGGGGAGCAGCAAGGGGGTGACGCGCCGCTCGCAGGTCGAGGCCCGCGAGGATCTGGAGGCCGCCTGCGCCGAGCTGATCGGTACCTTCCGCCAGCCGGTGCTGGTGGAGAGCTTCCTGCCCGGCCGCGAGATGACGGTCGGCATCGTGGGCAACGGCCCGGACGCCCGCGTGCTGGGAGTGATGGAGGTCGCCTTCCGCGAGGGCGCCGAGCCCGCCTACACGGCGCTCAACAAGAAGGAGTACGCGACCTGGATCGATTACGCCCTCCTCGACGGCGAGCCCCTGGCCCAGAAGGCGCGGAAGCTCGCCCTCGCCGCCTACGAGGCCCTCGGCTGCCGGGACCTTGCCCGGGTCGACATCCGCTGCGACGCCGCCGGGGAGCCCCAGTTCCTGGAGATCAATCCGCTCCCCGGTCTGCACCCGACCTACTCGGACCTGCCGATCCTGGCGGACCGGGCCGGCATCCCCTACGCCGATCTCCTCGGCCAGGTGGTCGAGGCGTCCGCGCGGCGGTGGGGCCTATGGAGCTGAGCGAAGCATCCCGCGTCGTCATCGCCCACAATCCGGTGGAGGCGTCGGCCGACCCCTCGACCTCGGACGTGCTGGCCCAGGTGGATCTGGTGTCGTCGGGTCTGGAGTCGCTAGGCCTGCCCTACGAGTCGATCATGGTGCCGGACTGGCAGCCCTGGCTCCGGATCGCTCCGCATCCGGATCTGACCGTCTTCAATCTGATGGAAGCGCCTCCCGGCCGGCCCGAGGCCCTGCTGGGAGCCGCCGCGGCGCTGGAGCTCCTGGGCCTGCCGTTCACCGGCTCGCCTTCCGGGGTCCTCTGGGTGACCACGGACAAGCTGGCGACCCGGGCGGTGCTCGCCGCCGAGGGTCTGCCGGTGCCGCCCGGCGGCCGTCTCGACCCGGACCATCCGGACCTGCTCGATCGAGTTCCAGGGCCCTGGATTCTCAAACCCGCCTGCGAGGACGCCTCCCTCGGCCTGGAGGGGGACCCGATTTGCGCCACCCGGGAGGAGGCGGTCGAGCGGGCCCGGGCGCTGGCGGCGCGCTTTCCCGGCCAGGGGATCGTGGCCGAGACCTTCCTGCCCGGCCGGGAGCTCAACGTCTCGCTCCTCGCCCGCGGCGGCTGCGTCGAGGTGCTGCCCATCGCCGAGATCGTCTACGATGGGTTCCCCGAGGGGATGAGCCGGGTCCTGGGCTACGAGGCGAAGTGGCACGAGGAGTCCTTCGCCTACATCCACACCGTCCGCCGCTTTCCGGACTGCCCGTGCGACGCGAAATTGCTCGCCCGCGCGGGAGAGCTCGCCCGGGCCGCCTGGCGGATCTTCGGATTGAAAGGATATGCCCGGGTCGACCTCCGGCTCGACGAGGCCGGCGAGCCGCACATCCTGGAGGTCAACGCCAACCCCTGTCTCTCCGCGGACGGCGGCTTCATGGCCGCCGCCACGAAAGCCGGCCTGACCGCGCGCGAGGTAGTGGAAAGGATTCTCCGTGACGCCGTGGTCCCCCGGAAAACGATGCAATGAGCCTCGCGATCCGCCGCACCCTGGAGCCTTCAGACCGCGCTCCGCTGGAGGCGCTGATCCGCGCCACCGGCTTCTTCAATCCCGAGGAGACCGACGTCGCCCTCGAATTGGTGGACGACCGGCTGGCGAACGGCGAGGCCAGCCACTACCGCTTCCTGGTCGGAGAGCTGGACGGCCAAGTCGTGGGCTACGCCTGCTGGGGGCCGATCCCGGGCACGGTCGCCTCGGCCGATCTCTACTGGATCGTGGTCCACCCCGAATTCCAGGGGAAGGGCGCCGGCGCCGCCCTCCTCCGCGCCGCCGAGGACTGGATGGCCGCAGCCGGCCGCACCCGCGTCTACGTCGAGACCTCCACCCGCCCGCAGTACGTTCCAACCCGGGCCTTCTACTTGGCTTGTGGCTACGAGCTGGTCTCCGAGCTGGTGGACTTCTACGCTCCGGGGGATGGGAAGGCGACGTTTTTGAAGGTGCTGGCTTAGAAAGAATTTTCGGAGCATCGGCGGTAAGGCCGTTCACCTTCTCCCGGACTGCGATACTCTCCCTCCGTGCAACCCGACAGCGACAGCCTCCTCTCCCCCTGCGTCTTGGTGGTCAAGACGCCGGTCGCTTCCCGCAAGGGGATGGCTGGCCGGTTGGCCCGTTCCCGGGAGGGGCTGGCGGGAGAGGTGGAGGACGCGGCGCGCGAGCAGGAGCTCACGGTCGCGGCCGTGCAGGAGGCTCTCGCGGGCTTGGGCGCCACGCCGCTCACGGTCTCGGTGGACGCCCTGGATGCCCAGGCGCGCCGGGCGCTCGGCCGGGCCCGGTTCGTGGTCACGGTCGGCGGGGACGGCACCCTCCTCGCCACCTCTCATTGGGTGACCCGGGCGGGCCTGCTCGGCGTCAACTCCGCTCCCAAATCGAGCGTGGGGTATCTCACCTCCACCCGGCGGGCCACCGTGGCGCGCGACCTCGCGCGGATCGCCAAGGGGACTCTGCTGCCCCAGGCGGTCGCCCGCATCGAGGTGGAGCTCGACGGCAAGCGGCTCCTCCCCGCCCTCAACGACGTCCTCGTCGCCCACCAGCAGCCGGCGGCGACCAGCCGGTACCGGTTGCGGCTCGGCCGCAGGGTGGAGGAGCACCGCAGCTCCGGCCTTTGGGTGGCGACGCCCACGGGCTCCACGGCCGGCATCCGCTCCGCGGGCGGACAGCCGATGCCGCTCGGCGAGCACCGGCTCCAGTTCCGCGCCCGCGAGCTCTACCGGGTCAAGGGCCGGAGCGCGGCCCTGGAATCCGGCTTTGTGGAGGAGGGGCAGACACTGGAGGTCGAGTCGGCCATGGAGGCGGGCTGGCTTTATATCGACGGCGCCCGCCTGGCCACCCGCTTCCCCTTCGGCGCCCGCGCCACCTTCCGGGTCGCCGAGGAGCCGCTGCTGCTGTTCGCGGACCCCGCGCGCTGGAATCCCGCGTAGAAGCCGCCAAAAATTGATTGGTTTCGGGTGAGGGGATTCCGGTCTCCCCTTCGTCTTCCTCTCACAAGCGCCGATGGTGGCGCCGCGAAAGAGAGAACAGACAAAGGAGACATCCCATGAAGACCCTCAAGAATCTCAAGAACAAGGTCAACGGCGACGTGCTGCCGACCCGTGAGCACCGCAGCACCGTCCTCAGCGACGAGACCCTCCGCAACATCAACGGTGGCATGGCGGCCGAGGGCTCCGTGTCCTGCAGCCCCTGCGCCGACGACTGTCTGGACTAAGCCGTGCCCACCGGTCCCCGCGCGGGGCGCCCCGGGCACATGTTCCGGATGCACCGCGCGGGCTTCTTTCACACCCCGCATCAGAAAGGATTTCACGCGATGATCTCCACTCCCGCCGCCGAGGAGCGCTTTTCGATCGAGGGGATCCTGGTCGCCGGCCATCCGGGGCAGGTCCGGCTCCTGGTGGATCAGCTCGTGGTCGATC
>JAICSG010001022.1 GCA_025937035.1 Thermoanaerobaculia bacterium
GCCTGGATGTTCATCCTCCGCACCGAGGGGCTGCTCAACTTGGTGCTGGTGGGGAGCGGAATCCTCAAGCATCCGGTCGAGTTGCTCTACACCCAGACGGCGGTGCTGATCGGCCTCGTGTATGGCGAGCTGCCGTTCATGATCCTCCCCCTCTACGCCTCCCTGGAGAAGCTCGACCGCTCGCTGCTCGAGGCCGCGGCGGACCTCGGCGCGGGGGGCGCGCAGGCGTTCCGGCGGGTGACGCTCCCGCTGACTCTGCCGGGGCTCGCCGCCGGGGTGGTGCTGGTGTTCGTGCCGAGCCTCGGCCAGTTCGTGATCTCGGATCTGCTCGGCGGCGCGCGCAGCATGCTGCTGGGCAACCTGATCCAGAATCAATTCGCCGTGGCCCGCAACCAGCCCTTCGGCTCGGCCCTCGCCTTCGAGCTGATGGCTGCCGTGCTGGCCCTGCTTCTCGCCTACGCGGTCTACGCCCGGCGCCGGGGCGGCGAGGAGCCGTTGTGAAGGGGTGGCCCCGAAGGCTGCTCGCGGCTCACACGGTGCTGGTCTATCTGTTCCTCTACGCGCCGATCGCCATCCTGGTGGTCTTCTCGTTCAACGCCTCGCGGCAGACGGCCTTCTGGACCGGCTTCACGCTCGACTGGTACCGCCGTCTGTTCGGCAACGAGATCCTCTTCCGCGCCGTGCGCAACAGCCTGGTGGTGGCGGGGGCGGCCACCGGGATCGCCATCTTCCTCGGCACGCCCGCGGCTCTGGCGCTGGCGCGGCTCTCGTTCCGCGGCCGGCGGGCCACCCAGGCGCTGCTCTACCTGCCGGTGATCATCCCGGAGGTGGTGCTGGGGGCGGCGCTGGTGACCTTTTTCGGGGCCGTCCAGCTCCGCCTCTCGCTCTGGACGGTGGTGATCGCCCACGTCGTCTTCAGCGTCTCCTACGTGGCGATCGTGGTGCGCGCGCGGCTCGCCGGGCTCGATCCGGCCCTGGAGGAGGCGGCGCGGGACCTGGGGGCCGGGCCCTTCGAGACCTTCCGGCGGGTGACCCTGCCGCTGGCCGCGCCCGGCATCCTGGCCAGCGCCCTGCTCGTCTTCACCCTGTCGATCGACGACTACGTGATCACCTCGTTCGTGGCCGGGGTCGGCGCCACCACGCTGCCGCTCCACATCTACTCGATGCTCAAGGTCGGCGTGACTCCGGAGGTCAACGCCGTCTCCACTCTGCTGCTCGCGGGGACGATCCTGCTGATCGTGCTCGCCCACCGCCTGCTCGGCAAAGGACAGCCATGAAGAAAGGTTTTCTCCTGCTCGCCGCCCTCCTCCTGGCCTCCTGCGGCAAGCCCGCCGGAAAACAAGTCAACGTCTACATCTGGACCAACTACCTGCCGAAAGAGGTGATCGAGGATTTCCAGCGGCGGACGGGGATCACGGTCAACGTCGACACCTACGATTCCAACGAGGCGGTGCTCGCCAAGCTGCAGTCCGGCGTGGCGGACTACGACATCGTGGTGCCTTCGGACTACATGCTGAAGACGCTGATCCCGCAGGGGCTGGTGAGACCGCTCGACCGCGCCCGGCTCCCCCACTTCAAGAACCTCGATCCGCGCTTCCTCAATCAAGCCTACGATCCCGGCAACGGCCATTCGGTCCCCTACGTCTGGGGGACCACGGGCATCGGCTACGACAAGAAGAAGCTGGGGCCGATCGACAGTTGGCACGCGCTCTTCGATCCCCAATACGCCGGGCGCATCCTGATGCTCGACGACCCGCGCGAGGCCTTCGGCGCGGCCCTGAAGCTGCTGGGGAAATCGATCAATGAAAGAGATCCCGCGGTGTTGCGGCAGGCGGCGGAGATGCTGAAGGCGCAGAAGAGGCTGGTGCGCACCTACAACAGCTCCGACTTCGCCAACCTCCTGGCGGCCGGGGACGTCGACCTCGCGCAAGGCTGGAACGGCGAGCTCGCCGAGGTGGTCTCCCACTCATCCGGCCGCCTGGCCTACGTGGTGCCGAAGGAGGGGGGGACGCTCTGGATCGACAACCTCGCCATCCC
>JAICSG010001161.1 GCA_025937035.1 Thermoanaerobaculia bacterium
CGCCGCGACACCCTCAACGTCCACGCCGTGCAGACGGCGCGGGTGCTCGCCATCCCGGGCGAGGAGCTGGATCCGGAGGCGGCCGAGCCGGTGAGCCTGCGCGACCTGCGGGTCTCGCGGGACGGCGCCACCGGCCTGCCCCGGCTCACCGACGCCGGCGGCCGGCGGCTCCTGCCCGTCCACCTCGGCGGCACGGCCAGCGCCCTGATGCCCTTCCTGGTCCAGCTGCTGGCCCTCTGGGGCCCCGGCGAGATCCGGCCGCCCCGCTCGCCCGTGCCCGCCCGCCGCGAGGGGGACCTGCTGGTGCTGGACCGGCTCACCTCGGGATGTCTGGTCCTGGCCCGCCGGCGCTGGGTGGTCTCCCTGGGCGAAGAGCTGCGGCGGCAGGTGGCGGCGGCGTCCGGCGAGGCCGCCTTCGCGGCGCTCAACCGCTGGCGTCTGGAAAAACAGCTCCCGGAATCCCTCTTTTGGATCGAGAAGACACCTTATCCCTTAAAGGGAGACGTCTACAAACCGCAGTACCTGGGCTTCAGCTCCCCTTTGCTCGTCGAGGTCTTCCGCGCCGCCCTGCGGGACAACGGCGACCCGCTGACGTTCGAGGAGATGCTGCCCGCGGCGGGGGACCTGCCGCGGGGACCGGGAGGAGAGCGCTGGGCCGTCGAGCTGCAGGTCGACACCCTCGCCCTCGCGCCCGGGGAGGTTCCGGAAGGCCGGGCTGGCAGACCCGGCCCTGGATTGATACCGATTCCTACCGCCGCCGGCGGAAGGTCGATCTAACCGCGAGCCGAGGGGCTCATTACAAGGAGGAAGTCAAGTCATGGATCAGAAAGAGAGAGAGGAAAAGGTAGCGCTGGTCAAGGAGCAGATCTCCCAGCTCGAGAACGTCGATCTCGATTCGCTGAGCGACGAGGATCTCGAGTCGGTCGCGGGCGGCTGCTCCGTCTGGTGCTGCTCCAGCACCTCTCAGAAGACCGCGGACGCCACCCTGGACGGCGGCGCCTAGAAAGGCCTCTTCGCCTGGAGCCGGCCCGGCCGGCTCACCGCAGCTCCCCCAACCCGCCCACGCCGGGCGGGTTGGGAGCTTTTTTTCAACCCTGCTCCCTTGGACGCCACGGAGGGCTTTTGGATCTCGACTGGTCGCACTGGCGATCCTGCCATGTCCACTACCATGGCGACGGCGACCGGCTGCTCCTCCATCTGGTCCATCCTCTCGTGGCCACGCTCCTGGCCGCGGGCGCCATCGACCGTTTCTTCTTCGTCCGTTACGAGCTCGGCGGCCCCCACGTACGGCTGCGGCTGCGGGCGCTGCCCGGCAGGAGCGGGGAGGTCGAGGCGGCGGTGGCGGAGGCCGCCACGGCCTTCTTAGCGCTCCACCCGTCGGTCCGCCCGCTCCCCCCCGAGACGGTCGAGCGGCGGACCCGCGAGATCCTGGCCGCCGATCCGGGGGAGAGCGACGCCACCCTCTATCCCGACAACAGCTTCCGTTTCGTGCCGTTCCTCCCCGAGGTGGATCGCTATGGCGGCCCGGAGCGGATCGGCCTCTCGCTCGACTTCTTCGGGCTGTCGAGCGCCCACGCCCTGGAGCTCCTGCGCCTCTTCGCCGGCGCGCCGTGGCCGCGGCGGATCCCCCGCGTCCTGTGCGCCCTGGCGGCCCACGCCCTGGGCTTCGCCCGCGACGAGGCGGAGCTGCTGCGGCTGCTCGGCTACGCGGCGGTGCCGGCCGGC
>JAICSG010000101.1 GCA_025937035.1 Thermoanaerobaculia bacterium
CCTGTTCCTGGTGACGGAAGCACCGGCGCAGATCATGAACCGGCAGCTCGTCTGCCCCGAGAAGAAGATCCCCGCGGGCTGGATCAAGGTCGACGCCAGCACCAGCCCCTCCGACTGCGGTGGCAACGCCTGGATCCTGGAGCCCTACACCAACAAGTCGGTCGGCTCGGGCATGACCGTCTGCGCCGACCAGCCGACCCCACCGGGGTGGCAGACGCTCGGCTTCGCGACCAGCACCGGCCAGTGCGTGGACGCCGGCTTCCGGGGAGACAACATCAAGACGATCATCCGGGTGGATTAGAGCGCGCCTTCACTTCCCAACCCCTCTCTCCCAGCCCTCTCCGTCCGCCCGGCCGGGGAGAGAGGGGCGTCAAGGCACTCTCCAGCGCTCGAGAGCTCAGGATTCCGGCGAGAGGGAATAGCTGGTGCTGCGCCCGCCTTCCGGGTTGCGGACGAGGAGCCCACTCTCGACAAGCGGCAGGATGTCCCGCAAGGCGGTGTCCTGGGAGCACTTGGCGAGCTTCGCGTACTTGGACGTCGTGAGCTTGCCCTCGAAGCCGTCGAGCAGGCGGTTGAGGACGAGGCGCTGGCGGTCGTTGAGAGCGACGTTCCGCGCCCGCTCCCAGAAGCGAGCCTTGGCGAGGACGGAGCCCAGCGTGCCTTGCGCGGCATCGATGGCGCGCCCCAGACATCCCAGGAACCAGCTCATCCAGGGCGTAATGTCCAGCGTTCCCTTCTGAGTCCGCTCCAGGATGTCATAGTAGGCCCTGCGCTCCTGCCGGATCTGCGTCGACATGCTGTAGAACCGTTGCGGGCTGCCCTCCGAGCGCGCGAGGGTCATGTCGGCGATGGCGCGCGCGATACGGCCATTGCCGTCCTCGAACGGGTGGATCGTCACGAACCAGAAGTGGGCTTGCGCGGCTTTCAACACGGGATCGATCCCGGTGGCCGTCTCGAACCAATCCAGGAATGCGCCCATTTCGGAATCGAGGCGCTCCGCTTTCGGCGCTTCGAAGTGGACGTGCTCCTTTCCGATCGGACCGGAGACCACCTGCATGGGCCCTTTGCTGCCGTCGTACCACGCCCCGGTCCGGATCCGGGCCATGCCGCTGCGGCCGGTGGGAAACAGCGATGCATGCCAGGCGAACAGCCGTTCGGCGGTCAGCGGCTGGTCGAACCGGCGCGTGGCGTCGAGCATCATTTCGACAATCCCCTCGACATGGCGGTCGGCCGGCTTGAGGGCGCCGATGTCCAGCCCCAATCGCCGGGCGATCGACGAGCGGACCTGCTCGGCGTCGAGCGTCTCCCCTTCGATCTCGCTGCTCTTGACCACGTCGCCGGTCAGCGTCTGGAGCACCGCCTTCTGCTGAAGACTGAAACCGAGCGCCTCCATGTGCCCGATGAGCCGGCCTTGCCGGTGGCGGACGGAGGCGAGAAGCCCCGCGAGCTCTCCTGGGTTCCAGTGGAACCGGGGCCAGTCCTGAAGCTCATGGATATACATTCTCCGCACCAACTGCGGAGATTATGACCGAGATTCGCCGCAAGGAGAAGAGGCGGCTCCCCTGCCCCAAAGCGAAGAGCCCAGAGCCCCAGAGCCCAGAGAACACAGAGCTCAGGGCGGGAATGGGGACAGCACAACCCGAAAGCCAATGTGTCTTTGAGCTCGCGGTTGCAAGCTTGCAACGAGCCGTTGCAACGTTGTAATGGGCCGTTGCAGGCATTTCTTTAGGTCATGAGCCATCGAAGCCAGGAATTTTTTGGCGAAAAAAAGTGCCGACCAGGGCCGTCGAGCCACCCCTACATCCCGCCCAGCTGCCGCAGGAACAGCCCATAGCTGGGCGCGAAGAACGCCTTGACCAGGATGTCCACCAGGAGGCCGGCGAAGGCGAGCGCCATCAGCCGGACCTCCCAGCGCTCGAAGGGCCAGAGGAGGCGCGCCAGCAGCGGCCGGGAGAACAGGGCGCCGAGGAGCACGAAGGAGCAGACCCGCACCACCGACCAGGGGACCCAGGCGAGGATCGCGCCCAGGAAAGGGTGGCCGCTCGCCGCCGCGTAGCTCCCCACGAAGTAGCTCATGTAGGCCACCAGGAAGGCCCCCAGGACCAGCCCGAGATAGCCGCCGCTCGCCCAGGTCAGGAGCAGGAAGACGCCCAGGTGCAGCAGGTGCTGGGGGATGAAGAGTCGCGGGCTGTTCTCCGGCGCCACGCCGGTCCGGATCCAGCCAAACATCTCCTGGCGGTAGGCCTCGCCATGGAGGACGCCCTCGCGGGCCGCCTCCGGCCACCAGAGCACGGCCAGGATCACCCCGGCGCTCAGCAGGAGGGCCCAGGCCATGCCGAGCGTCCAGGCGCCGAGATAATCCTGTCTCCGCACCCGCTCGGCGAAGGCCGGCCAGAGGGTCAGCGGCGCCACCAGGGGGAGGGCCCAGGCCCCGCCCGGCACGACCGCGAGGAGCGGGAGGAGGAGGGTGAGCGGCAGCAGCCAGCTCACAGGGCTCCCCCGGCCGGCCCCAGGTGCACCTCCTCGACCAGCGTCGAGGGATCGGCGTCGAGGATGTAGCCCAGGGCGCGCGCCACCTCGCGGGGGCTCACCATGGCGGCGCGGTTCCACTCGCCGGGTAGGCGGTCCCAGATCGGCGTGTCGGTGGCGCCGGGATAGAGCGCGCTGATCCGCACGCCGGTCCCCTGCAGCTCCTCCCGCAGCACCGCCACCAGGCCGGCCAGCCCCCATTTGCTGGCGCAGTAGGCCGCCCAGCCGGGGAACCCCCGCCGGGCGGCGACCGAGAGGAGGGGGATGATCCACCCCCGGCCGCGCGCCTTCATCGCCGGCAGCAGGGCCCGGATCAGCAGGAAGACGCCGGTCAGGTTGGTATCGACGATGGCGGCGAAGTCGTCCGGCGAGGTCTCCTCCACCGCCGCGATGGAGGTCACCCCCGCCGCGGGCACCAGCAGGTCGGCGGCCCCCCAGCGGGTCCGGACCTCCTCGGCGCAACGCTCCAGGGCCACGGCGTCGCGCACGTCGCAGGGTAGGATGAGGCCCCGCTCGGGCTGCCCCGCGAGCTCGAGCGTCTCTTCGAGGGGCTCCTGCCGGCGCCCCAGCAGCGCCAGATCGTACCCCCGGCGGGCCAGCTCCTGGGCGATCTCCCGCCCCAGACCGGAGCCGCCGCCGCTCACCACGGCCACGCCACGCGATTCCGTGCTCATGCCGCGTAGCCTATATCAGCCGCCTACCCTCTCCGGCGCCGGAGCTTCGCCTCGATGTCCGTGACCTGGCCGAGCCGGTCCTGGTTGTCCTCGGCGTGCTTCCGCAGGCTGGCGCGCGCCTCGCGCAGCAGGGCCGCCGCCTCGTCATAACGGCCGAGGTCGACCAGGCAGTCCGCCAGGGTGAACTTGGCGGTGGCCAGGTCGGGGTGATCCTTGCCCAGGGATTGCCGGCGCAGCGCGAGCGCCCGCCGCAGATAGGGCTCGGCCTTCGCCGGTCTCCCCAGCCCCATGTAGTCGCGCCCGATCTCGCGCAGGGCGAAATCGACGTGCGGATCGTGGACCTTCTCCAGGATCTCCAGCGCCTGCCGGGAGAAGGAGACCGCGTCCGGGTATTCCTTCAGGCCGCGATGGGCGCCGGCGATGAGCAGGAGGGCCTGGGCCACCTGGGCGCTGTCGCGGGGGAAATTCTGGCGCCGGATCTCCAGCGCCTGCTCGTAATACCGGAGCGCCTCGGCCTGCCGGCCCTGCGCGTCGACGTCGGTCCCCAGGTTGACCAGGACCTCGTCGACCAGCCGGTGAGAGGGCCCGTACTGCGTCCGCACCGCCTGCAGCAGATCGCGGTTGATCGCCTCCGCCGCCGCCCAGCTCCCCTCGCGATGGAGCGTGTAGGCCAGGCTCTGGAGCGTGTCGCTGACGTCGGGGTGCTGCCGGCCCAGGATCTCCCGCTGGGCGCTCAGGGTCTTCCGGAGCAGCGCCTCGGCCTCCTTGTACTTGCCGGCCTCGATCAACACCGCGCCGACCTGGGACTGGACGTCCAGGAGGCGGGGGTCCTGCTTCCCCAGGGCCCCGCTCTCGACCACCAGCGCCTGGCGGGCGATCCTCTCGGCGGCGCCCCGGTTGCCCTGCGCCAGCTTCGCCTTGCTGAGGGAGAGCAGGCTCTCGGCCACGGTGGGCCCGACCGCGCCTTCCACCCGGGTGGCGATCCTCACCGCCTCCCGATGGAGCTTCTCGGCCTCCTCGGCCTTGCCGGTGTTGGCGAGGAGGTTTCCGAGCTCGTCGAGGGTCTTGGCGGTCTGCAGGCTGCCGTCCCCCAGCCGGGCCTTCTCGATGGCCAGCGACTGGCGGAGCAGCCGCTCGGCCTCGGCGAAGGCGGAACGCTCCCGTTTGAGCAGGCCCAGATGCTCCAGGCTCTCGGCGACCTCCAGCGAATCCGGCCCGAAGGTGGCGCGGCGGAGCGCCAGCCCCCGTTCGAGGAGCGGCTCCGCGCGGTCGTAGCGGCCGAGCCCCCGCTCGACCTCCCCGATGGCGTCCATCAAGGCCGCCTGCACGTCCGGCCGGCCCGAGAGGTCGCGCGAGACCCGCTCCGCCCCGCGGGACAGGATCTCGTCCGCGGTCAGATGCTCCCCCTTCGTGTGGTAGGGGTCGGCCTCCTTGAAGGTGTCCAGCAGGAAGCTCAGGGAGTACTGCGCCTTGTCGCGCTCGCGGGCGATCCGCCGCCCCTGGACGATCAGGCTGGAGATGAATGCCGCCAGCAGCACGACCACCAGGGCCGCCGCCGAGACGCCGACCCGGTGCCGGCGCACGAACTTGCGGGTGCGGTAGGACAGGGTGTCCGGCCGGGCCACCACCGGCAGGCTGTGGAGGTGGTTCTCGATGTCCCGGGAGAGCTGCGCCGCCGAGCCGTAGCGGCGCGACGGCTCCTTGCGCAAGGCCATGAGGGCGATGTTGTCGAGATCCCCGTGCAGGCGGCGGCGCAGGGCCTGCGGCCGGGCACACCGGGTCCGGGCGATCTCCTCGGCCGAGGGCTCGCCGGGGCGGAACAGGGCGGCGCTCGGCCGCTCCGGCTCAGCCTCACAGATGGCGCGCTCGATCTCGTGGGCGAAGCCGTTCTCGACCCGGTACGGGGTGCGGCCTGCGAGCAGCCCATAGAGCACCACGCCGAGCGAATAGACGTCGCTCGCGGTGGTGATCGCCTCCCCGCGCACCTGCTCGGGGCTGGCGTAGCTCGGCGTCATGATCCGCGAGCCGGTCCGCGTGAGGTCCGGCTTGGTGGCCGAGCCGGGCTCCAGGCGCTTGGCGATGCCGAAGTCGAGCAGCTTGGGCTCCCCCGCCTCCGTGACCAGGATGTTGCCCGGCTTGAGGTCGCGGTGGACCAGCAGGTTCTGGTGGGCGTACTGGACGGCCGAGCAGATCCGGCGGAACAGGTCGAGCCGCTGGTCGATGGCGAGCTGGTGGCGGTCGCAATACTCGTCGAGAGGGAGCCCCTCGACGAGCTCCATCACCAGATAGGGACGGCCGTCCGGGGTGCTGCCGCCGTCGTAGAGACGGGCGATGTTGGGGTGCTCGAGCCGGGCGAGGATCTGCCGCTCGGCGAGGAAGCGGTGGACCGCCTCGGTCCCCTGCAGCCCTGAGCGGAGGATCTTCAGCGCCACGTCCTGCTGATAGTGCTCGTCCTCCCGCCGGGCGAGGTAGACCGTGCCCATGCCGCCGGCGCCCAGCCGGCGCAGCAGGCGGTAGGGACCGAGGCGCTCCCCCGTCTCCACCTCCGGCACCAGCCCCAGCAGCTCGCTCGCCGGCTGCTCGAGGAAGGTGTCGCTGGCCTCGTCCGCCAGGAGCAGGCGCTCCACCGCCTCCCGCAGCTCGGAGTCCCCGGCGCAGGCCTCGTCGAGGAAGGCCAGGCGCTGGGCGAGGGGACGGTCGAGCGCCTCGGCGAAGACTTGATCGATCTCTCGCCAGCGGTCCGCTCCGATCACACTCCGCCCCCCCCGGGCGACTGCAGCTCCTTGTAGAGCCAGGCCTTGGCCCGCCGCCACTCGCGACCCACCGTCTCCGGGGAGATGCCGAGCTGGGCGGCCGTCTCCTCCAGCGTCAATCCGCCGAAAAAGCGGAGCTCCACCACGGCGGCCTTGCGTGGATCGATCTTCTCCAGGGCGACCAGCGCCTCGTCCACGGCCAGCAGGTCGGTGCCCTTCATCGCCCCCAGGTCCGCGACCTCGGCCAGGGTGACCTTCTCCATCTTGCCCCCCCGCTTGAGCCGGTTCTGGTGGCGGGCGTAGTCCACCAGGATGCGCCGGATCAGGTGGGCGGCGAAGGCGAAGAAGTGCTCGCGGCTGGGCCAGTGGAAGCCCTCCTGCCCGTCCAGGCGGAGGTAGGCCTCGTGGACAATGGCGGTCGCCTGGAGCGTATGGTCGGCGCGCTCCCGGCGGAGTTGCTGCGAGGCGATGCGCCGCAGCTCGTCATATACCTGGGGCAGGACCCGCACCGCGGCCTCCTGGTCCCCGTCACTCCATTTCTGCAGCAGTTGGGTGATCCCCTCCCGTCCCGCCCCCTCCAGGCCCTCCGGTCCCTCTCCTGTCAGAACGTGCCTCAATGGCGCACCTCTTCAATCAGTGGACTTGCTAACGTGGATTCTATGCCTGATTCCCATAAAAGGGCAGACCCCAAGGCCCTCGATCCCTTCATTCTTGGGATGACCGTTCTGGGGGAATGATTTCGCCGGGCTGAGCAAATTCCGCCTGCAGGCGGTCGCCTCGGAATCCCCTGCGGGGCTGACTTTCGAGAAACCCTCTGAAGGCTGAGAGGCTAGATCTTCGAATCTAAGGAGGGAAAACTGGTCAGGACGCCGGGATTTGAATCCGGGCCTCCCCTGAACCCCATTCGTTGCCCCCGTGGTGCGTAACCTACGCGTACATCCGCCCTTTACGATGGAGGATCGAGCCTCTCTCTAAGCTTTCTGGCCAGGGTCTGAACGTGCGGCAGTTGGATCACGGTGTCGTGGTTCCCCGGCACCTCGACGATCTCCAGCCCCTCTCCCGCCAGCTTCCCCCAGCCCAACGTGGGATCGGCGCTGTGCAGGATCTGCCCCTGGAGAGCGCGCAGCAGGGTGATCCGCCCGGCGATCGGCGCCGGCTCGTACAGCTTGCGGATCTTCCGGTGCGCGATGCACGCGCGCGCCCAGCACCGCGCCATCTTCAGGTCGAGCCCGGGGATGATCCCCGCCTCGGTCGTCGTCTCCACGAAATAGGCGAGCTGCGCTTCGAGGTCCCCTTCCAGCCGGCGCAGATGATCGACCGAGACACACGGGTGGCCCAGCGCCAGGCCCGAGAGGATCTCAGGGATGTCCCACTTCGTGCCCCCCTCGCCGGTGAGCAGGGTATCCAGGATGGCCAGGATGCGCACCTCCTCCCCCTGCTCCTGGAGTTGCCGGACCATCTCGAGGGCCACCACCCCGCCGAGGGAATACCCGAGGATCTGGTAAGGGCCCGCCGGCTGTGCCGCGCGCAGGGCCACCACGTACTCCGCCGCCATGGCCTCGATGCTCTCCGGGTCCTCCAGATCGAGCCCGCTCCAGGCGCGCGCCTGGAGCCCGTAGACCGGCTGGTCGCTGCCCAGATAGCGGGCCAGGTCCACGTAGCAGAGGACCTCGCCGCCGAGGGCGTGGATACAGAACAGGGGCGGCCGCGTGCCCCGCGGCTGGATCGCCACCAGCGGGGACCAGGAGCGCGCGGTGTCCTGCTCCTCCAGGGCCCGGGCCAGATCCTCTATCGTCGAGGCCTTGAGGAGCTCCGTCAGGTGCAGGTCGCGGCCGAATTCCTCGCGGATCTGCGCCATCAGGCGGATCACCAGGAGCGAATGCCCGCCGAGCTCGAAGAAGTCGTCCTTGATCCCGATGGGCCGGAAGCCGAAGAGGTCCTCCCAGATCTGCTTGAGGCGCAGCTCGCGGGGGTTGCACGGCGGGACGAACGGCGCCACCGCTCGCGCCCCCTCGTTGAGCGAGGAGAGGGCCTGGCGATCGATGCGGGCCGAACGCACGAAGAGCGCGGGGACGATCTCCCGCGGCAGGCGGGTCTTGAGGTATCCGCTCACCTCGGTGACCGTGGGGAAGACCGGATGGCGCGGCACCACGTGGGCCACCCGGTGGCGCTCGCCGGCCTCGTCCTCCCAGGCCGAGACCGCGCCGTCCAGGAGCTCCGGATGACCGTGCAGAGCGGACTCCACCTCCACCTCCGGGCCGTAGGCCGCGGAGACCGGACCCAGCGAGCCCGAGCGGGCCAGGATCTCCAGCCGGCCATCCGGCAGCAGCCTCCCGAGGTCGCCGGTGAAGAAGAGAGGCGAGCCGGGGGCGTCCGCCAGCCGGTCCGGGACGAGCCGCTGCTCGGTGAGGCCCGGCGAGGAGCCCTGAGCCATCGGGCCGGCGGCGAAGATCCAGCCCGGCCGGCCCGCGGGGACGGGCTGCAGGTCCTCGTTGAGCAGATAGAGCCGGACACCCGCGGCGGGACGGCCCACGCCCAGCGGGCCCTCCATCCCCTCCGGGAAGGGCTCGACCCGGCCGGCCGCCGACCAGCCGGCGGTCTCGGGCGAGCCGTGGACGGTGAAGAGGGCGGCGGTCCTCGGCAGCAGCTCCCGGGCCAGCCCGCGGGACAGCGCCCCATCCCGGACCATGGCGACGAGCCGCGGATCGCCGGCCCAGCCGGACGTCAGAAGCGAGATCCAGACGGCGGGAGGAGCCTGGAGCAGGGTCGCGCCGCTCTCGGCGAGGCGCCGCGCCAGGAGCCCGCCGTCCTCGGCCTCTTCTCGGCCAGCCAGGACCACCCGGGCCCCCAGGGCGAGCGCCGCGAGCAGGTCCACGGCGCACCTCTCCCAGAGCTGCGATGGCAGGACGAGCACCGTGTCCTCCTCGCCGAGCGGGCACAGCCGCTCCAGGGCCGCCGCCGCGCGGGCCAGCGCGGCATGGGACAGCTCGACGGCGCCGCCGCCGGCCCCCGCCAGCAGGCACGCCGGCTGATCTCCGGAGACCTCCCTCACCACCGGCTCGCCGTCCTCGGTCCCCAGCAGGATCGTGCGCGCCGGCATCCAGGGCTCCGGCGCGCCGCCGCTGACCAGGGTGTCCACGTCCAGCTCCTCGAGAAGATCGCCGGCCCGCTCCGCGGGAGCCGCCGGATCGAGGGCGAGGAAGACCGCGCCCGCGCTGAGGGCCCCGAGCAGCGCGACCGCCAGGTCCGGAGTGGCGCCGGCCTGGACTGCCACACGGTCCCCGGGCCGGGCTCCGGCCCGGACCAGCGCTCCGGCGAGCTGGCCGGCGCGGCGTGCCAGGTCGCCCCACGTCAGGCTCTCCTCCCCGGCCACCAGAGTGGGCCGCCCGGGAGAGGAGCGCGCGTGATCGAGAGCCCGGAGGTGGAGCGGAGCGGCGTCCGGCTCCGGGGCGCCGTTCCAGCCG
>JAICSG010001227.1 GCA_025937035.1 Thermoanaerobaculia bacterium
CAGCTTCAACACCATCCCCGGCACCATCGTGGCGATCAGCCTGCCCATCTCGGCGTCCGCCTCGAACGGCGCCAGCTCCCCCTTCACCCGCGAACCCGCGGGGACGTACCTGCTCACGCGCAAGGGGCGGAAGGTCAGGCTGGTTTTGCAGAACGGAACCATTTCCATCCAATAAAGAAGGTGGCGGCGGCCAGCGCCAGCCCTAGAGCCCAGATCCCGGGGAGCCGCCTCTCCGCCACCGCGGGGGGATTCCCGATCAGCACGTAGCCCGCCCAGAGGGCCGGCCGGCGCCAGCGGGGATCGGCCCGCAGCCGCCGCTTGGTCTCCCGCAGGGCCTCGGCGGGGGTGAGCCCCCGGCCCAGCTGCCAGTAAAACTGCTCCATGAAGGCGGCGGTGGTGGCGTCGTTCACGTCCCAGAGGGTGGCCACCACCCCGCGCGAGCCCGCGGCCAGGAAGGCGCCGGTCAGGGAGGCGAGGGCCTGGCCGTCCTCCCCAGGCCCTAAGGCGGTGCGGCAGGCGGCGAGCACGGTGAGGTCCGAGCGGTTGCCTACCCGGGCGATCTCCTCGGGGGAGAGGAGGCCGTCGTCGCCGGCCTCGGGGGTGAGCAGGACGGCCGCCCCCCGGCCCGGCCGCTCGTCGATCACCGTGTGGGTGGCGAGGTGGACCACCCGGGGCTCCCGCGCGGCCGCCTGGCGGAAGGCCCTCTCGGTTGCCTGGCCCCGGGTGAGCACCTCCGCTTTGCCGCCCAGGAGCCGCCCCACCGCCGCCAGCTCTCGGGAGGCGGCCGGCAAGGGCGCCAGGCCGAAGCGCTCCACGAGCAGGGCGCGGGGCGTCGGGGCTCTCTCCTTGGGGAGATCGAGGAGAGGATCGCCCACACCCAGGAGGCGGACGCCCTCCTTCTTCCGTTCCGGCCGTCCGATCCCCGCCAGGGCCGAGGCGCTCGGCAGATAGCTCACCGGCGCCCGCTCGACCAGGGGCTCCCCCGCGGCGGTGAGGATCTCGAAGGGGAGATGGTGGAGGGCGCCGTCGGGGGCGATCCACAGTGGCGCGTCCCCCCGGGGGAGCGGCCCGGCGGAGCCCAGGAGGACGCGCGAGAGCGCCTCCAGGGAGGAGGCCGGCGGCTCCTCCCCGTGGGAGAGGGCGCGATGGACCGCCGCCACCGCGTCCAGCACCGGCCGCCGGTCCCCGAGATCGAGGAAGCGGATGCCTCCGGCGCGGACGATCCAGAGATAGAGGCCGGTTTCCCCCTGGAAGTACTCCAGCACGGCCCCCTCGCCGGCCACCTTCCGCAGGGTGCCAGCCGATTGGGGAGCGGCGGCGGTCCCCCCGCCCCCGAGGGCGTCGAGGAGGTCCCGGGCCTTGGCGCGCTGGACCACCCCCAGGGCCCGCTCCGCCCACCCCCGGCCCGGCTGCCGCCGTTCGAGCGCGGCGAGGGTCTCCACCGTGGCCTCGTAGACGGCTCGCTTGTCGCCGAAGTAGCCGGCCCTCCGGGAGCCGCGGGCGAGACCGGCGCGCACCCGCTCGATTTCGTCGAGAGCCGCTTGGAGATTGG